>PMXD01000093.1 GCA_003165895.1 Bacteroidota bacterium
CTTCCCAAAGGCCTGCGCGTATTAGAGTGCCGGAATGACAGCCTGGTTTCTTTACCGGCTTTGCCCGATTCATTAGTCCGCCTGGTTTGTGAGTTTAATGTGCTCGATTCGCTTCCGGCCCTGCCAGCTACGTTGCGTTCAATTACCTGCTACAATAATAACCTGACCCATCTGCCCAAACTTCCGGATAGTTTAAACGCCCTTTATTGTTCGGGAAATCAAATAGACAGTTTACCTGCTTTGCCAGGTTCACTAACCGTATTATCATGCTATAGCAATAAGCTTTCCGCCTTACCATCTCCTCTGCCATCCTTATTAGTGAACCTGCTCTGTTCCGATAATTTATTAAGCTCCTTACCTGCGTTACCGGCTTCGTTAACAGACCTGGATTGCTATTCGAATAAATTAACTGTTCTTCCGGCACTTCCTGATTCGCTTCAATCGCTCAGTTGCGGTTATAACAAGCTTGCTACCTTACCCACATTACCTAATAGCTTAACCTTTATCAATGCTCAGTTTAACAACCTCAACAGCTTACCGGCTTTGCCCGACTCGCTGTTTCAGTTGTTTATTGATAACAACCCTGGTTTAAAGTGCCTTCCGTTGTTGAATACCATCGTTGATTTTGAATTTTTCAATACCGGCATTGTATGCTGGCCAAATCTTGGCAACGTGTATGTAAGTGACCCTGATACCCTTAACGTATGCGATTCTACCAACAACACCTATGGCTGCCTGCAAATAAACGGGGTAAAGGAAATAAGTAAACCGGTAATAGGGATTTATCCAAATCCCGCTAAAAATTTCTTCAATATTACCATAGAACAAAGCACTATTGGCGGAACCCTGAGAATAATAGATGCCGGTGGTAAGCAAGTATTGGCAAGTAAGCTTCAAATGCTTAATTCTAATATTGAAACCCGTAACCTGGCTGCCGGCCAATACCTCATTATGGTCAACGACCCGCAGGGACGGATTGCAGTTAGCAAACTGGTAATTCAGTAAATTCTATTTGTTGGCAGCAGCCTTTTTGGTAACAGCTTTTACTGTACCTGCTCTTACTTTTTTCGGAATTTCCTGACCCAATATCTGCAAGGCATGGTTAGCTGAATCAACCTTTTCAATTATTTCGCTAATAACACCTTTGGAATCAATAATAAAAGTAACCCGGGCAGTGCCCATATATTTGCGGCCGTATAATTGCTTTTCAATCCAGGTGCCGTAAAGGTCATGCACCTTTCTATCCACGTCGGTCAGTAAAGTAAATGGCAATTTATATCTGGCAATAAACTTAGTATGCTGTTTTTCATTATTGGTGCTAATGCCCAGTATTTCATATCCCGCTTTTTGTAATGCTTTATAGTTATCACGTAAACTACAGGCTTCGGTTGTACAGGTTGGGGTATCATCTTTCGGATAGAAATAAAGTGCCACTTTTTTGCCTTTATAATCCGATAGCTTTACCGCTTTGCCGTTTTCATCCGTTGTTGTAAAATCAGGGGCTCTATCGCCTGCTTTAAGGGTTATCATGGTTGCTTACTTTTTTTGATTCAAACAAGAAATACCGCCATAAGTTCTATCTGAATATGATAGTTACGGGCTTACGCGACTCCGCCGGCCTCATAGATTGCAAATGCTGGGCCGATACAAAATTAAGCACCGGCAGTACCCGCAATTTTGCCTGCAACGCATGTTTTATCCGCTCTTCTACTATATTCAGGTTGCCGCTTTGCGAAATATGCAACACCAGTTCATCATTCCCCAATTCATTTTTTAAAACCTCAACTACATAATCCCTTACCTCTGCAACACTGCTGAGTGCATCATATACAGCAGGCGGAAAAACAGTAGTGCCGTTATATTTTATCATCTGATTTTTTCTGCCCACCACCGGCGATAGCCTGATGGTGTTCCGGCCACAGCCGCATGGCTCATCGTAAAAACAACAAATATCACCGGTGCGGTATCTCAACAGGGGCATTCCTTCTACTCCCAGTGTAGTAACTGTCACCTCGCCAAATTCACCGGCTTCCAGTTGATTACCTTCGTCATCCAGTATTTCCACTATCACCAGTTCCGGTTGATGATGATTGCCACAGCCGTACTCACATTCAGTAAAAGCCGTTTGCATTTCGGTAGAAGCGTATGTGGAGAACAACTGAATATTCCAGCGGTTTGTTATCCGGTTGGCCAGGGCATTTGGGCTCAAATCCCCATTTCGTAATGGTTCGCCAATACAAACCGCGCGTTCAATGCCTGAGTTATTCAGGTCAATATTATTTGCTTCAGCGTAATCAATCAATTTAACAATAAAAGAGGGTACGGCAACAATTACATTGGGCTTAAAACGCTGTATGTGCTCCCATTGCGTTTGAGGCGATGCCGGGCCTACCCTCACTGCTGCCGCTCCGAGTTTTCTGATACCTAAAAAATAAGCCATGCCTGCCATAAACTGCTTATCAAGCGTAAGCATTAGCTGAAATACATCTGTTGGTTCGCCACCGGCACATATAAAAGAACAGTATTCATTCTCGGCCAGCCGCTGCAAATCATTTTCCGTTAATGCAATAATAACCGGGCTGCCGGTAGTGCCCGAGGTAGTTGCGTAATCAATTACCTTGTTTTTAGGTACACACAAAAAATCAAAATTATGTTTTCCGAAATCAGCCTTGCCGGTGGTGGGTATGTGCACCAGGTCTTCCAGGCAATTAATCTTATCAAGCGTTATTTTATTATCCTGAAAAAGCTTTTTGTAATACGGCGAATGAACTTGCAAATACTCCAATTGCTTTTTCAACCGTTGCTCCTGGTATAATTTTATGTTGTCCGGTGATTGGTGGTCAAGATTGAGCATGTATGGAAAGGATAACAGCGGTTAATCTGGTTTTCAAATGTAAAATAAACTGAAAACTAAGCGGTGATAATTATTTTACCGGTAGACATCAAATTGTCGTTAGGCATACAAGTGGTTGGCGGGGACGCCGAACCACGGGGCTTCCGGTTGGCGTCCCCGCCAACCGGAATTTCCCTCGGACAGGGGCAATTTGATATGCCCTCTATTTTATCCTTCAATAATAACGTAAGCAATTGCCGTGTTTTTTATATGTGATAAGGACACATGCACTTTTTTACCTCCCATTTCATTAAAAACGGCAAGCACCTTACCCGATAAAATAATCTCAGGCTTACCCAATTCGTTGTTAATAATCTCCACTTCTGTAATTTCCATTTCGTTACGCCAGCCAGTGCCAAGCGCCTTAAAGAAAGCTTCTTTGGCTGCCCCTCTGGCCGCGTAGTGCTCAGCATTGGGCGAAGTATCGCAGTATGCTATTTCTCTTCCGGTAAATACTTTCGCCTTAAAGCCCGGTTTTTCAATAGCCTTCTTTACCCGCTCCACTTCAATTATATCTGTGCCTATGCCTAATATCATTTGGCCTGCAACTGTTTTAATTCCTTTTCCATATCCGCCACTTCACTTTGGTCGTTCACTTCTTTGCTTAAAGCTATTCTAAAATAAGCAATGGCTTTAGCATTATTCTTTCTGCTTTTATGGTAACAGCCCAGCCAAAAGTAAGTTTCCCAATACTGCGGGTCTGCATTTATCATACCCGCCTCAAAGGCGCTTTCGTTTTCAATGGCCTCTTTTTCATTTATGGCCTTCTTTATTTCTGCCTTACAATCCCGGTAATGTAAAAACCCTTTCCAGGCCTCAGTTTGTAAAAAGGTATCGGCCGGTATGGTCAGGTCCGCTTCGTAAATTTCATGGTTGGTATCCAGGTTATGTGCCTCAGCAAAAACCTTATTCAGGTCGTAGCATACAAATTCTCCCAGTTGATAGGGGCCGGTAGAGACCCAAAATTTTAATTTTTCGGGTTGAAAAATAATGGAATGATGACAAATCAGCTGGTTCAGTGCTTTTTCATTTCCAATACCAATATCAAGCCCCTTTTGGCCCCGCTGGTCGCGTAGTATAATAGCGGCGTTTTTATAATCGAGCTGCGGGTATTGATCTACAAGTTCCTGCAAGCGGTTATAACGGTACATGGAAGCGCTCGTAGCTATATTATCAATGTTGTTCTTATCATTTTTAAAGGTATCACTTTGATAGTGATTGGTACATAACAGATAATTCTTACCTGAATAGTACAAGGCAATATGCGCCGGCGATTTTTCAATCAGGACCGCCTTATGGTCAGCGGCCGAACCTATCATCAACGTTTCAGAAACAAATGTTTTGCGCTTTTTGGCTATAGCATAGGCTTCATCAATATTGCCGGCATATTGTAATATCTCGCGCGCCAAAACTGCTATTGGCATTGCCGAACCCGTAGGGAAATCAGACTTAGCAGCATTGAGCGTTACAGTGAGGCCTTTGTCATTCATACCTGATAAACAGCCCTGCATTCCAGCCCATGTAACCATTGCAAATTTGTATCCCTGTTTAGGATTGCAGAAATAAATGATTTTGTTCTCTGCAAATTTATCACCCAACGAAAAGTCGCAGTTTCGGCCAATTAACATGCCTGAATCCGTTGTTCGCAAGTCCCAGGCAGCAAAAGATGTGCAACCCACCATCGCAAAATTTTGCATGGCATGGCCAATATCGTGGGCCGCGTGATAATTCAGCATCCGGTCGAACGCATTAGATATGTAATTAAAATCATCTGACGCGGAGAATGATTCACCATAAATCTCTAACTTGTTTTCTTCAGGTATGTATAGGTTGCGGTTAAAAATTCGTGTGAATAAAGCCAGGAAGCCAAGATATCTGTTATTGGGAACTAACCGGTGAATCTGGTCGGTAAAAGCCACTTCCTGGCTATACATCAGCTCTTTAGTAAGTTTTCCGCTTATTACACCGCGCTCAAACGGTTCGCCTTCCAGGTATTCCTCCCATAAACCTGAATTGCTTTTGCGCAACCAGCAATTACCAACTTTGTAAAAATTATCTCCCAGCTTTTGCCGCTCAAGTTTTAGCGCGCTGAGATTAGAAGGGTGCGGCAATTCAGGGGCCATGCCCCATTTCATGTAAGCCAGTGAAATCAGAATCAAAACCAACAGTGCACCGAGTACATACCCGGTTATTTTAAACCCTCTTCTCATATAGGACCAATCTCTTTTGTCAGATAGCAAACAATACCTGCTATTATAAGTTCAATCCGGCGTTGGCGGAAATGATCTTTTTCAGCAAATAATCTTTGCCCAATATCATACCGCAAGTTAATACCGCACTGACGGTAACCCCTAAAACACCATGTAAATTTACGTTTTGACCGGTTAACAGCAAATTAGGCACTTTGGTTTTAGGGGAGATGAATGATTTCAGGGGGTCGTTAAAATTTTTGATTACGCCATACATATTTCCGTCATCATTACCAATATAATCGCGGTACGAGAGGGGCGATGAAGTGTAATAGCTGTGAATCTGATTCCGTATTTCAGGAAACTTTATGGCTACTGTATCCAACAGCTTCTCAGCTTTAGCCTTTTTAAATGATGCGTAGTCTCCACCGCGATCGCTTTCCTTAACAGTGGTATTAAAAGTTCCGGCCCACTTTTGCACTTCTTCAAAACGCATATAACTCATGATAGTAATAGCCTCCGCATATTCGTTTTGACTGTGCGGCACACACTCAAACATGGCGTAGGTGTAAGGCCAGGTTTGCTCTGTATAGTCAGCGCATTTCCACACATCGTTTTCATCAAAATAATAATAGTTTCTGTTTTGATATTTCCAGGCGCCGGGTTTCATGGTGGCATACAAAACAAATACCGAAATGGAATTCTCCAGCGATTGTATCCGGCTACGATAGGCTTTACGTAGCTTTTCAGTATCTGTCATTTCGAGTGTTCGTGCGGGGTTTACGTTCGAAATAAACGTATCAGCAAAAATACGGCTGCCATCCTCCATCTCAACATATTGCGCCTCACCATCCTCTACATGAATCTTTGTTACTTTCTTTTTCCGGAAAATATCGCCCCCCATAGCTTTAATGCCCTTAGCTATCAGGTTCGATATCTGGTCGCTGCCCTGAGTACATTTCCATGAACTCTCTATATAGCTATTCAGCACCAATGCGTGGACATATAAAGGTGTTTTATCACCAATGCCCGCATATAATAAATTAGTTCCGCCCAGTACACTGCGCAACTTTTGATTAGGGGTCAGTTCCTCTAAGAACTGTTTTATACTGCGTTTAAAAATATTCGTATCGTTGTAAAACTCACCTAAACGCAGGTTATACAGGGGGAAGTTATCGCATATCCGCCGCAGTTCATCGCAGTAAGCTACAATGGNNGGCTTCCCGGTCGTTGGGGAACCGCTCACTTAATACCCTTATAAAATTCTCATAACCCATACCGTAGGGATATTGCATGTCGTCGTCCTTAAAAAGAACCACATCAAAACCTTCCGGATCCATGCGCTGCAGCTCAAGCCGGTCCATAATACCCAGGTAGTTAAAAAACTGGTAAAGGTTTTGCCCCTTATCCAATCCGCCGATATAATGAACGCCGGTATCGAATGTTACACCCTCGCGCCTGAAGGTTTGAAGGCTGCCCCCCAGTTGCTCGTTCTTTTCAATGATGCAAACCTTTTTGCCTTCTTTACTTAAAATACTGCCACACACCAGGCCGGCCAGCCCGCTGCCAATAATTACCACATCATATTTGCGCCCGGCGCCTCCGGTTTTCATCTCTTACTTATTATAATGTACGTATATTTATTATCTGATTGTGCGGTCCACTTCATTTTGGCTGCATCCGCAGCTTTCTTTGTATCAGCAGTTATTTCATCAATTGCAGAAGTTTTTATAACCACCAGGCCATTGGCATTCACATTCCCCAACAAACGTTCAAGCAGGCCTATACGTTCCGGAGGAGAGTACGTATCTAACACATCATTGACGACAAATGCATCACTCAACTCAAAAGTATAGTTTAAAACATCGGCCTTTACAAAATTAATATTGCCACTCTTCGAATAGCAGTTATTGCCCACATCTGTTTTCATCTCATCGCTATCCAGGCTCAGTATGTTCCGGTCGGCGGACAGAAAATGGAGCATGTAGCTTATAAACCCATAACCACCGCCAAGTATGGTTATTTTGCCCTGCTGCGGTAAAATATCATGCAGTGTTTTATAATAACCATCCTTGCGAAGCTTAATGCGGGTATAGAATTCAAGCATTGGGCCTTTATAAATATAATTCATTACCAGGCGCTGCCTGAAATATTGCGGGTTTTCAATTTCAGTTTTCAGCTTTTCATACTCCTGTTTAAAATAGCGCGAAATACCTTTGGTGCGGTGGGTGTAGTCTTCGCCAAATTGTTTGTCGCCCGGTTTTATACGGGGTAAAAATTTCATAGTCATCCGGCCATTAAACAACATAAAATCGCCTTTGCGCATCGTATCGCCGGTTCCATGCAGCAATAGCGGAACGATATCCAGGTTTAGCTTCTCAGCCAGGTAAAAAGCACCTTTATGAAAGCGCTTAATCCTTCCGTCGGGACTGCGCGTGCCCTCAGGGAAAATTACAATGGAATATCCTTCTTTTACAATATTCTCAAATTGCTCAATGGCCGGGTTTACGCCCTGCATTACCGGATAGTAATCTGCCATTTGCACCACCTTGCCAAAAACGGGTGAATGATAAACCCAATAATTGGTAACCAATATCAGTTTAGGGTGCTGCATTACGGTTACCAGTATATCCAAAAACGACTGGTGATTGGCTATAATAATGGCGGGTTTTGAAAAATCCATATCCTGCTTGTTGATATGCACTTTACGCACATTTACCATAACATAAACCAGAGAGCCCACAAATTTGCTGAGTAAAAAATGATAGGCCAGCTTGCGGGTTTTCTTTTTCGGAAACGGCACAACGTATAATAAAATAAACCCTAACGTAGTAAGTAGTAGTGCCCCCAACACAAAATAGGTAAATGCAAAAATGGAAAGCGCTAACGCCGGAAAAGTCCATGGCGCCAGGCCCTTTTCTTTCCGGTTTTGAACAAAGAAATTATAAAGGAACGGCTGTATAGTCTGGCCTATAAATACCACGCAGGTAATGCCTATAATAGAAATAAGGGCTACCGAACGCAGTGCAGGATGTTTGGCAAATATCAGCGCCCCTAAACCGATAATGGTTGTAGCTGCTGAAAGAAAAATAGATACTTTATGCGAGGCAATTGTTTCCTTTCCCTCGCTGAATTTGCGGGTAAGCCCATCAGAAATAAAAATGCTGAAATCATCGCCCAGGCCAAAAACAAAGGTTGAGATGATAATATTAATAATGTTGAATTTAAGCCCGAATATTTCCATTATCCCTAATATCCATATCATAGATATCAGCATGGGTAAAAATGTTATGATGGTAAGCTCAATGCGCCCGTAGCTTAGCAACAATGCAAAAAATACCAATAGTGAACTGTAAGCAAGTATGGAGTTAAAATCATTATAAATAATGTCAATAAACTTATTGGTGATTATGCCTATGTCTAATATAACCGTTGTAGGCACGGGCTCTAATTGCGCATAAAGTTTAAGCCGTGTGTCCCGGTCAACTACCTTTACTGAATTTACAACGCATTGAATGTTGCCCGCCTTAAACATCAGTTCGTTACCAATAGATGAATAGATTGCCGAAAAGGCAGTATCCCCAACCGGAGCATACTCTTTATTCAACAGGGCCTGGAACCGCGAAAATGCCTGTGGGGTAAACTTGTACTTTGCACCTGCCTTTTTTAAATCCTCCAGTAAAGTCAGTTTCTTATCCTCAGTCCAGTAGTCATTCCATCTTTGCAATTTCTGCTTTTGCATTTCGATGGAGGGTATATAATTACTGATAGATGAGTACCGGCGCACCCAGCCCTTTTGCACCGCTGTATCTAATTGCTTTAGCAGTTTTTCGTTATTCCTTAAAGCCTCCTGTATATTCTGCCCGGTTGAAGCAATGTAAACCGTGTGGGAAGAATCTACCTGTAAGGCATTGATTTCATTCTCGGATTTTCGCAGGTCGGGTGTTAAAAAGTTGAAGCTGGTAAGGCTGGTTTCAAAGCTCACATTCATGGCGTAAGGAAACAGAATACCGGTAATTATAAATACCAGCGCCACCCAAATAAAAGTATACCGCCAATTAAAAGACGGCAATTTTGAGAACCACGATTCGTGACTTACCTCTGCATGAGCTTCCTTTTGCAGCGGAACCATGTGCGGTAAAAATATCAGCGTAAAAATGGTAGCCCCGGTTAAACTGATGGAGGCAAACAAGCCAAAGTCGTTTAGTATTTGCGATTTCAGAAACACGAGGCTAAAAAACGAGCCAACCGTAGTGAAACTACCCAGGGTCATGGGTTCAAGCAAATCAGAAATAGTGTCTTTAATAGAGCCACAATGCTTGTAGTGGTTAAAAAAGTGCAGCGAAAAGTTAATGGCAATACCCAAAACAATAGACCCTGCCGCCAGGGCAATACCTGAGATGCTTCCCCTGAAAAGCGCCATTGCCGCAACTGCCATTAAACCACCAAAAATTACCGGCAGCATCATTATAAACGGAACCCTTTTGCGCCTGAAAAAGAAGCCTATAAATAACAGCAGTGTAACAATGGTAATGGTGAGGGTAAGCGCGGTATCTTTCTTTAATTGTTTGGCATTGCAAACCGCCGCTACAGTGCCACCATAATAATAAATGGTCACATTTTTAGAGCCGGCGTTCAGCTTTGTAACTATGCTTTGTAACCCATCAATTAATGCAGTGTTCTTCGCCGTTTCGCCTGAACCATTAACAGGGGTTACAAACATCACCACATTGCGGTGGTCTTTGGTTATTATGTGCCCATCGTAAAGTTCATAGTTGTCGTCAATTTGCAGCCCCTGCAGCTTTTTAAGTGCAATAAATGAGATACCAACCGGGTCGTCTGCAATTATTTTTTTCATCACCATGCCCGCCGGTGAAGTCAGCGCCCTGTAATCTTTGGCAATGGCACTGTCAATATGCTCAGTTGCTATAAGTGTATCAATCGTTTTGTAATCCTGCTCTTCCAGGTACAACGGCAGGTTTGCATGCACCGTGTTATAAATATCAAATGCAGTTTGATCATCTATCCTTGATTTAATCGCGGCTATATAAGGTTGGTATTGCGCTGTAAGCTGGCTTTCAAGCGAGTCGGCCTGTGCAATCAGGTCTTCCGGTTGGGCCTTTTCATTACCGGCTATTTTAATGATTATTTTTTCAGATAAGCGCGACTGGCTGAGGATTTTATTAATCTTCGCTGTCTGCTCGCCATTCGGCATCATGCGCGAAATATCTTCCTCTATTTTAATATGCGCTGCCCCAAATCCCAGCAATACAAACAGGAATATGGTAAGTACATAAAAGATTTTTTTATGTACGCCGAAATAATCGTATGTATCAAGTAGAAATTTCCTCACCCGCAAATATTTAAACGCGCTGCTTTTTCAGGTTGCTGACAAAAATAAAAGTAACTATCCCTGCAATTACAGCGCAGATGGTTGCCAAGATAAAACTACCCAGCACATATTGCAATAAACTTCTGTTTATCATTTCAACCGTAAGCTTATTGTTGTAAACCAGGTGTACCGCATGATGGCCCAAAACCAGCCGCCCTGCTTCAAAACTCAAAAAAAGGATAAGGGGTATCATAGGGGGAATACTGATGTTGGAAGCCAATACAGACAGCGCCTTATTTAACCCGAATATCCATGCAAAGAACAATACAAACCACATTTGCAGGCCCCATAAAGGGGTGATACCGAAGAAAACCCCTAAAGCAATTGAAAATGCTTTTACATGTGGGGTTTCATGCGACCTTATCAGATAGTCTTCCAGGATTACTTTAAAGTCCTTTTTTTTTAAATGGCGGAAGAAGTCGCGCGGTTTTATCCATGCAAAAGTCCAGAATACCAGCACAGTGTTCAGCACACTTATGCGCGAAAAATCCTGGAAAGGCCTGAAATGCGAAATCCGCTCCTCAGCCGGCGGGTAGTAAACTTTAACCGGAACCGCCAATATTTTAATTCCGCTCCATGCTGCCCGCACCAACACTTCTATTTCAAATTCATACTTGTAAGTAAAAAACCGCATTTCAGACAACCGCTTAATGGGGTATAGGCGATACCCCGATTGCGTATCGGGCATATCAATCCCGGTCTCCAGAGTGAACCAAAAATTTGAAAATTTATTACCAAAACTGCTTTTACCCGGCACACTACTTTGTTCCATATTACGGGCGCCAATAACTATGGCTTCGCCGTTTTCTTCAAGTGCTGCCAACATGGTTGGCAGGTCCTTAGCAAAATGCTGGCCATCGCTGTCAATGGTAATGGCGTAATCGTAACCATTTTGCAAGGCAAATTTAAATCCCTGCCGAAGCGCCCAGCCTTTACCTGCATTCTTTTCGTAGGTATGTATTTTCAATTCAGGAAATTGCGATAACACCTGTAAAGTATTATCGGTTGAGCCATCATTTACCACACAGATGTCATCGCAGTATTGCATTACATCCTGTACCACGTCGCCAACGGTAGTGGCATTATTATAGGTGGGCATTAAAACACAGCACCTTAACGCTTTAAATTTCTGTTTATATGTGGCGCTGTCAATGCTCATTCAAACTCACCTTTAAACCTAAAAAATGCTACATCCTGCCAATAATAATTGGCGTTAACCACAAGCTTTCCGGTCTCCCCGGGAGTAACTTTAATATCTATCTGTATCTGAGGGGTTTTAACCGGATTAAGCAGCGCCAAAAATTTAATCTGGGCAGCCCGCTTCATAAATAATTCTCTGCCCAATATATAATTCAATACCTCGTTCAGCATCTGGGTTTGGCATACGCCGGGCACCACGGGCAATGTGGGAAAATGCCCGGTAAAAATGGGATGCCCCGGATTAAACTGAACTTTCGCACTCAGTTTTTCCCCTTCATTAGCCGATTCAACTATCGTATAGAAACTACCTAAAAGCATTTAGCGCTCAATCTGTTTTAAAGAAATATGCAATTTAACAGGCCGGTGATATATGTCTATTTCATCAAAATTTCCTCTCGTCAGTCCGGATATTTTTGTTGTAACCTGTTTTAAACACTTACCGCCACGTTCAATACCCGTCAACCGGCTGCATTTACTATCAACACTGTAATCCTCGTACCTGTTATTTCCGCGCGCGAATGTAAAGGTTATTAAACTATCTTTCTGATTAATATGTAGAGGTGAAATTGTATCAGATTGCACTAATTGCCCCAGGTCGTTTTTAAATATATTCAGTATCATCTTTTTGCGCAAAGGGGGCAGGCAATACTGAATATTAAAATTGTGTGGGGTAAACTCGAAATCAAACAGCTTAAACCCTGTTTCGGTAACAAACACCACGCGGTTATCGGTATCATTAACGGCCTTGAATAACAGCAGCCCGCTAAAGTGCTTTTTATAAAAATCTATTTTGGTGTTATAGGTGGCATTATGTATGCGCTGGCGCGAGGCCTGAATACAATCAGTGGTTATAGTTGCAAGCTCCAACTTTTTTATAGTATGGCATGATGAAAAAGAAAGGACAAAAGCGGTTGCGCCTAAGCTGAACATTGTATGGCGCAAAAAAGACAGCATAGCTTTTGGTTTTACAGGGGATACATCTACATTGATAAATTTAAAAAATATTTCGCACGGAGGTACGGAGTAAACAGCCGGGAAATACACTCCGTTTTGCTGTTGCTGTATTATTTAAAATGTCTTTTGAATTCCTCTGCATTTCTCTCCGTGCCTCCGTGCAAAATTTTTGCATTCTCATTTGCTTACACTAAATAACTTGTCATCCATGTTGCCATTCAGTTCTTTATTGCTGAAATTGATAATGGTATTATCGCCTGAAACCTCATTCATTTCTATCCGGGCTACTGAGTAATCTTTTTTATCAATAATGATGGAGATGCTGCTGAAAAAATCCTTCAGGCCTTTGGCTATGGGTTTCATTTCAAGCTTTAACTGGCTGGCATTTTCAAGCATTTTTATATCAAAGTCTGTGCTTCCTATAGCCGAGCCGTTTACACAGCTGATAATGATATTGTTTACCTCCTGAAAAATTTTGTTTTTATGCATATCCATCTGGGTGGATTTTGCATCGTCCTTTATCAGAATTTTACCATCATTAATAACCAGCAGGTACTTAAACGGCTGGTGATACTCCAATCTCACTTTATTATCCTTTTTGAAGTAGAAAGTACCTTTAGAGGTAATTTTTTCAGAAAGCATGGCCAGGTTTTTTTCCTGAACAAAATCAGCTTTAATAGAGATGCTGTTTTTGCCTATATCCGCTATCTTTTTCCGCGTTCCGGCTTCGTCCTTTACCGGGGCAAAAGATTGCGCCATGGCTGTAAACGCTGTGCACATAAACAATAAAAAATAAACCATCCTGTGTTTCATGATCATAAATTCTATTTAGCGGCTATTAAAAAATTAAAACAAAATGCAATTTAACACAAACCTGCCTGCCGGCAGGCAGGTTTGTATTGAACTTTGTGTGCTTTGTGTTAANNTGTTAACATGTATTTCTTTTTTTAATTTTTAATACGCTCTTAGTAATAAGCCTCAACTCCAAGTAATTCATCGGCCCGGACAAATTCAAAGCCCAACTTACGGCTTTTATCAATTAAATCAGGAAGAATGGCAATAGTATACTTCCCCCATTCATGCAATAATATTACATCGCCGTTTTTAAGCTTTGCAAGTATTTTATTCAGCAGCCGGTCAGGGTCTTTAGCGCTTGTGTCGTAGCTGCGTAAACTCCAGCCCATGCCCGTATAATTCCCCTGGCGGATAGCGTTTGCTACCATCGGGTTTGTAACCCCATATGGAGGCCTGAAAAGNNGCATTACCCGCATCACCTCCTCATCGCAAAGTTTTATATCTGCCAGCATGTTGTTGGTTTGTTTTAACGAAAACCAATAATTATGAGAATAGCTGTGATTGCCAACAATATGCCCTTCAGCATCCATACGCTGTAAATCACCTTCGTTGCCTTTGACATTCTGCCCAATCAGAAAAAACAGGGCAGGCACCTGTTTCTCTTTTAGTATATCCAGAACCTGAGCAGTAAATCCCGGTTGCGGGCCATCATCAAAGGTAAGGGCTATCTTTTTCTGCTGCCTGTTACCATGATGAAGCAAATCAATAAAATAGTTGGCCTGGATAAAGTAAGAACCGTAGATTGTAAATAGCAGGTATACAAGCCCCAAAAAACCATACACAAAATAAAACCTGCCGGTCCTGCTGTCGGGTATAAACCAAATTGCCAGGGCTATAGCAATAAAAACCAGCGGTATAAATTTATGCTTCAACATGCCTTAAAAAGCATTAGGGAGTGATCGTTTTGGAAAACATTATACAGCAAAATGTACCCGGGTTTACGATGCCGGTTTTTAAGTATTACCGTTTCAGGGACTTGCTGCGCCAGCAGGATTTTTGCCGCCAGCCAAAAACCAAATGAAGAAGCAGTCATATATTCGCCGCATAAATGCTTAAACAACACAATGGTTTGATGGGCAAATAACAGGTGATTAATTTCATGGCTGACAGCATCTTCTTTTGCATCGCCGTTAATACCTGAAATTACCACGTCAATATTTTCCAAGGCAAGCTTATTCTTTTCTAAAAACGCCTCTATATGTTGCTTTACTTCTATTGCATTTTCGGGGTGGTAAAAAATGATGTTATCCATCAGCACCCCATAATCGCTCTCGCCTTTTTTATCTGAAAGAATAAAAAAAGCAGCGCCTTCGCCGGCAACAATTCCGCTGCTGCCCTTTTCGTACGCATTTATATCTGCTTCGTTATTGTTCCTGAACACATCCAGTTTCTCCATCAGGGCAAAGGTCTTTTCGCTTATTTCATCATGCGCCCCAACAAGCACATGGGTTGCCCCTTCAGCAACCATCAGCCGTGCATCAATCAAAGCACTTTCAAACGAAAAACCCTTGTGCGAAAAAGTATTATTGTGTGCATTACACCCGGTTATTAAAGCAATGGTGGCCCCAACAGTATTGTGCGTAGATTGGATAAAAGATGTAGGGCTTAAAACCGGCCCCGTTGACTCAGCCATACTCTTCAAAAACTTCTCTGAGTTTTCAAGCAACCCATATCCGGTGCCTGTGGTAATGGCATCTAATTGCGTAATACCTGAATCTTTTAAGGCAATAAGTGCAGCAGCCGCGCTGAACTTAACCACACGGCTCATCCGCCTTAACGAACCGGCATCAAAATAAGGGGCATAGTCTGGCTCAATACACATCATTCTGTTACCGGCATACTTTTTTATTCCGGGTAAAAAATCCGGATTATCATAAGTAAGCTGTGGCGATATACACCCTATACCTTTTATAAAAAGTTCCATCAGTTTACTTTTGAAAAAATAAGGGATGAACAATTACCGCCAAACCCAAACGAATTGGATAACACATTTTTTACCTCAACGCCTTCCATCAATTCTGTTACCGGCACAAAGCCCAGTTCCTTCATAGGTGTTTTAAGCCTCAGATTGGGGAATATCATTTTTTGCTCAATGGCCATCATTGAAAATATAGCTTCTATCCCGCCGCATGCTCCCAACGTATGGCCGGTAAACGCTTTGGTTGAACTTGATTTCGGCACCCGCTCACCAAAAATACGCTGAATAGCCATGCCTTCCGAAAGGTCATTATTAGCAGTGCCGGTGCCGTGTAAATTGATATAATCAATGGCAGATATTTCAAGGCCACTCATTTTAAGCGCTCCCTGCATGGCCAGATAATTCCCTTTGCCTTCGGGCGAGGAGGCAGTTTGATGAAAGGCATCATTGGCATTGGCGTATCCGGTAAGTTTTACAGCAGGTGCTTTTGATAACTTACCAGCTACTTTTTCCGATACCAGCACCACATAACCTGCGCCCTCGCCCAGGTTAAGGCCCTTGCGGTTATCATCATAAGGGGTGCAATAGTTTTCGTCCAGTATCATTAAAGCATTAAAACCGCTGAGCGTAAACAGCGACATGGCATCAGTTCCCCCGGCTATGGCCATATCCAGCACCCCGGTTTTAATAAGCCTTGAGGCGTACATAATAGCGTTGGCAGAGGAAGAACATGCCGTGCTGATAGTAGATACAAAATGCTTAATGCCCAACGCTTCCGCCACCAATTCAGTAATAGCGCCGGAGTCATGATATAAAATCCGGCCTATGTCTTTAACCTCGCCGTCGCGGATAAAGGAGGCCATAAACTTTTCCGTTTTATCCATACCACCCACGGTAGTGGCCGATATAAAACCGCATTTCAACCCTTTTATATTTATGTCAGCATCCGCCAGCGCATCTTTGGCGGCTATCATACTTAATAAAGCGGTTCGTGAGTAATCAGCGCTTAAACCGGCCATGGAAGCCAGTTCTGCATTACTCAATGCTATTTCGCCGGTAGGAAGATTACTATCGCGCCGGCCTGTGAGATTTGTTTGAGTGCCAATGCCTGACTTGCCAGCCTTCAGCGATTGTAATGTTTCCTCAACATTTAACCCAATTGCCGAAATGATGCCTTTACCGGCAATATAGACCTCCATAACCCCGGGGAATTACTGTTTTTTATGGGCAGTAATGTACTCCGCCATAGTTTTTATTGAATAGAATATTTTAGGGCCCTCGGCAGGGTTGGCCAGTTTAATGCCATATTTCTGTTGCAGCAGAACAATCAGTTCAAGTGCATCAATAGAATCCAGCCCCAGCCCTTCAACAAATAAAGGTTGGTCATAGGCTATATCCTCAGGTTTAACGTGTTGCAGATTAAGCTGTTCAAAAATCTCCTTTTTCAGGGTTGCCATTAATTCTTCCATACCTGGTTGTAAAGTTTATCTATGTTCTCTGAATTATGTTTTATGCTCAAATTATCGCTACCGGTTTCAACCAGGTAAAAAAATGCTTCAAACTTTCCATCGTAAAAATCTGCCCACCCCGAAATACATGCTTTAATGCCACAGGTTTCTAAAAGTGTATCAGCATACCATGCCTGAAACAGAGCATCAAATATATCAAAAACAAAGCAGGCTGTTTCGCCTTTTATTCCGTGCCTGATGCACAATTCGCCAATTGCCACATTAGGTAGGGTATATACAAACAGCGCAGGGCTGGGGGCTTCCAGACTGCTCTGAAAATACCTGATATCCGTATCAAGGCTGCTGTTGGCGTTCGAAAAAACAATACCTGTTTCTTCAGGCTTGTATTTATCCCGTAACGATACGTCTTTAAGCAACACCTCTACTGCCAGAAAAACCACCTTGCACAAATTATCCATCTTAAAAAATTTAGGATAATTAATGTTCAGGGCCTTATATATGTCATTAAAAAAAACGACAGGTTCAGCATCAGGCATTTCGAAGAATAATGAGTTATTATACATAACCCTTCCTCCTTTTATCTGCACATAACCACTAATTGCTTTATCGGTGCCCATTCTGCCTGCTTATGAAGATTGATTCAGCTTTTTGCTCACTTCAATTAACCGCACCAGGCGCTGAAGGCAGGTTGCATGATTTTTTACGTATGGATTTTCCTGGTCCCAAACGTATCCTGCTAACACCGAGCATATCTGGGTGGTTACCTCTTCATTGCTCTCACCCGAGAAGAATATTTTTTGCAAAGTTCCGTCGTACCACGCCATAACATACGAGCGGAAGGTATCTACACCAACCATCATTGTTTCAGTATATTCTTTCTGCCAGTCTACCTGCCCGCCACCTAACTGTCGTATTACCAGGTGGGCAGCCAGTTGTGATGAAACGGCTGCCAGTGTAACACCCGATGAGAAAATCGGGTCTAAAAACTCGGTTACATTGCCGGTAAGCACAAAACCATCGCCGAAAAATTTTTCAGTAGAGATAGAATAACCCTGCAAGGTGCGGGGCTCAAAAATGAACTTATTATCTTTAAATCTATCAGCCAGGCTCCATTCGGTGGCAATGATGGACCTTAATTGCTCCTCTAAAGAACCGGTAAAGTCATCAAAAAACTCAGGGTAGCCAACAAACCCGCAAGATGAAATGCCATCTGAGAATGGTATACACCATGCCCAAACACCCGGTTTATGGTCAACGATTAATATTCTGTTAGGTTCAATATAATTTGACCTCCGGCTGTCTTCTATATGAGTGAAAAATGCCTTTCTTGGAGCCAGATGTGAGGGCTTGTCAAGATTAAAGAGCCGCGGAATTACGCGGCCGTAACCGGAGGCATCTACAATAAAGCGGGCTTCGATATTTCGTTCAGTGCCGTTTTTTTCAACTACTGTTGTTACAGAATTTGTACCATCAAATTTTATGGCAGTAACAGCGGTTTCATAAGCTATAGGTACGCCCATCCTTTCTACTTCATCTGCCAATACCTTATCAAAATCTGCACGCTTTACCTGCCAGGTCCATGTGCGGCCATTGCCAAACTGGTTAGCGAAATTAAAATCCATTACCTGTTGCTCGCTGTTTACAAACTTGGCTCCGAATTTCTCCTGGTAGCCCTGCTTTTGTAAAACATCTAAAAACCCCGCTTCTTCCAAAGGCTCCATACACTTTGGCAATAAACTTTCGCCAATAACAAAGCGCGGAAATTTTTCTTTTTCTACAATCACAACCTTAAACCCGGCGCGATTAATAATAGAAGCCGCAACTGTACCCGACGGGCCTGCTCCTATAACCAGCACATCAACTTTATCTGTCTGCATACATTATTAATTTATACTTGAATAAACAATTGAAGCGTTGCACCCGCCAAAGCCTGATGCTGTTTTTAATGCATAATGCTTCCCGGTTTTAGTGACCGAGCGGCTTATGTTTACCTTACCGCTAACACCATATTCATCATAATTCATATTCGGTAACACCAGGGCATCGCGTAATGAATAAATAGTTATCAATGATTCAATTACCCCTGCTGCACCCAGCGTATGCCCAAAGTGTCCCTTTAAACTATGTAAAGGCACATCCGCCAATTGAGCTGATTCAAAAGCCTTTGACTCCATTTCATCGTTATAAACAGTAGCTGTGCCATGGGCTGATATAAAAGATATTTGAGCAGGCTGAAGATGATTTTGCTTTAATGTTTCAGCAACCGCAAAACCCAACTCTGCTCCCGTTCGCGATGGGCCGGATATATGGTTTGCATCATTGGTGCTTACCCCATCGCCTATTGCAATTTTTTGAGGGCAGGCCGCCAACGATTCGTCGGTGGTTAAAATCATAGTTGCTGCACCCTCTCCCAATGTAATGCCGTCGCGCTTTTTATCAAATGGCTTACAGGGTTCATTACTTACTGCATGAAGAGACCGGAAACCTGACATAATAAAATAAGACAACTCATCTGCCCCGGTTACAACAGCATGTTTGTATTTACCGGCTTTTAACAGGCGCTTAGCCAGCAACACCGCTAAAACACCTGATATACATGCGTTGGAAATTACCAGGGGCATATTTACTGCATTGAAATAAGCCGCTACAGTTTTGGCAGTGCTATGCAAAGCAATACGGCTGCGGGTTTGGGGCGACACAGGTTTGTCAGTTAATAACGAAATATTGCCTTTGGTTGTAGACAGGATAAATACGGTGTCCTTATCATCAAGCCTGACTGAAGTACCACTCAAAGCATTTTGAATGGAAAGAATACACATGCGTTCAAAACGGGTGTATCCGGCATGGTTTTCAAAAGCAGGAAGAGAAGCGAGCAGGGAAGCATAAAACGGGTCGCCCCACAATTCAGTTTTATGATGCAACGCTATACCGGTTTTCCCTTCTTTCACAGCTATATAATTATCGGCCGTGGAAAGGCCCAACGGCGAAACTATATTGTCGGAAGCAAGAAACACCCGGTTCATTTTGCTTTTTTTTGAGCCATCCATGCAGAAAAGAAATCCGGAACCACCAGCGACAGTTTCATGTTGTCTTTATTTACAAAAACCTGCGTAGTACTGCCCTTGCAGATTAGTTCATGCGTAGATTCTTTACGGATAACATAGTCGAAAATAATTTTGGCCGCGGGAGTATTGCGGTAAGTGGTTTCAACCAAGGCTACATCGCGGTATACCAGGGGCCTTTTGTAATCGCAGTTTACATGCACTATAGGCACCGAAAATCCTTTATTAAAAATCTCCAAAAAATCGAACTTCCATGCCTTTCCGAATGCTTCGCGGCCCTCTTCAAAATATTTCAGGTAGTTGCCATGCCAAACTATCCCCATGGGGTCGCACTCGTTAAACTTTACGTCTATACGGGCAATTGCTGACATATGATGGTGATGGCTCATGGATGGCTGGATAATTAAAAGTTACTGTTCATTAGGGTCAATAAATATTTTCATTTTACACGATGCAATTTTTTCGCCGTTCAATGTTACCGTTCCCGAAATAATGGTGATATCAAATACCTTGTTTTCAATTTTTACATGCGTAGTTATTTCTTCTCCCACGGCAGGCAGGCGGGTGCATACAAAATCTTTTAAATCGGCTATAAATCCAAGGGGTACCTTTTTATTATCGCGGTTACATTCGTAACCCAGTTTGGCAGCGCTGGTTTGCGCAATGTTTTCTATCAGGCCAGATTGGTTAAGGTTTCCGTTATCACACAAAAGCTGGGTGGCTTCAATTTTAAAAACAGAGGTTGCCTCCGTTTCGCTTACATCAGTTAAAGCGGTTAAAAACACAAAAGGATATTTCTGGGGCAGTAATGCGGCCAAGGCACTCCCCGTTACAGCTTCTTTCAAATCAGCGCTATGGTTTTTTCCAAAAGTCATAAAAATTAAACCATTGTTCGGGGTGCAATTTAACCATGCCCTCAAGGTCATTTGCATAATCCTTCATAATAGTTTCAACGGTAGTATCACCTGTTACATTGCGATAAGGGCGCGCATAGCAGTCATAGTGGCTTATCCCTGTTTTAATTCCATAAACAAATGTGTAGGGGGCCCTGAACGTTTTAATAATCTGAAAAGGCCCCACCGGAAACTGGGCCTCTTCGCCAATAAAATTAATCATTTTTGTGCGGGAGCCGGGCATAAAACGGTCTGCCGTTATACAAATGATTTCGCCGCGTTGCAAGGCCTCACCTATTGCATACACATGCGAGAGATCATCTTTAATCAGTATCACATTAAACTTCCTGCCCCCTGTAACCTTGTCCATGTACTGCTTTATCTCTTCATGCTCTTTGTCATATACCAGTACATTTATAGCGTTGTCATATCTCATCAGATACTGCGACGCTATGCCCCAGTTGCCAATGTGAGAGCCTAGCAGGATGCCACCCTTTTTTTGCGCTACCAGTGCCTCCAGGTTTTCAGCACCATTCGATGTGGAAGTTATTTTACCACCCAGGCCACCCGATACAATAACCCTGTCAATAAGGGTTTGGCCCAGTAACAGGTAATTGCGGTAAAGTTTAAACAGCGATTTTACCGGCCCGTAACCAATACGCCGGCGCATAAAGTATAAAATGTGCCTGGAGGTATCAGTTGAAAAAAAAAAGTAATAAAGCACCACAAAGTATAAAAGTGCATAAGCTGGATAAACCCCGGTGTATTTTAGCAACGCGATAAATATCTGGTATCCAAGCCGGTTACCTTTTGATTTACCCTCCCATTCAGCCATTACGCCACTGTGGTTTGAGCACTTTTTGTGATGATGTAATTATAAAGGTCATCAAAAGTGCGGATAGTCGCAAAATCTTCCTGGTGAACCTTAATACCGAAGTTGCCTTCAATGATAACAACCAGGTCAACATAGTCAAGGCTGTCTAATTCCAGCGTTTCTTTCAGGGGGGCATCAGGCGTAATTTTATCAGCAGATACCTCAAATTCTTCTATCAGAAACTCATTTACCTTGCTGATAATCTCTTCTTTGTTCATGGGTTGGTTCAGTTTATTTCCACTTTCTGACAATCAGCGATGAATTAGTACCGCCGAAGCCAAACGAATTGGACAAAAATACATCAATATTTTGCTCTTTCACAACATCGGCAATATTGAGTTTAGCGGAAAATTCGTCAGGGTTTTCAAAGTTGATGTTAGGCGCAACAAAATTGTTTTGCATCATAAGTAACGAATAAACTATTTCGCTTGCCCCTGCCATCCAGCATTCATGCCCTGTCATTGACTTTGTACTACTAACAGGGGGCTTGCATTCACCAAAAGCCTCGTTAATTGCCTGGGCCTCACTCATATCTCCCTGCGGTGTGGAAGTAGCGTGGGCGTTGATGTAATCAATTTCGGATGCTTCAATATTGGCGTCTTTCAACGACATGTTCAGCGAGCGCAAAGGCCCTTCAACAGTAGGATTTGAAATATGGCTGCCGTTTGACGAAAAGCCATAACCTATTACTTCGCCTAAAATTTTTGCCCCTCTTCTTTGTGCTGATTCCAGGGATTCAATAACCACAGTAGCTGCACCTCCGCTGGGAATCAGCCCGTCGCGGTCTCTGTCAAACGGGCGCGATGCTTTTGTGGGTTCGTTCTCGCGGATTGAAAAGGCCCCCAGCGCATCGAAGGTGCCCATGGAATAAATGTTTACTTCCTGCGCCCCGCCGCATATTATCCTTTCCTGGTAGCCATGTTTAATTAAAAAATAACCTAACCCAATGGAATGAGAGCCACTTGCACAGGCTGCACTGACCGTAAAATTGATACCCTTTAACTTGTATATAGTTGCCAGGTTCATATTTACAGTCGAATTCATGGTTTGAAAAACAGCGCCGCTTCCGGCAAACATGGTGTTCTTCTTTTCGCGTACGATGTCGTTTGCTTCAATAACAGGCTGTGCAGTACTGTCGTTACCGAAAATAATACCGGTTTCATTGTGCTCTAAAAAATCATGATCCATGCCCGCTATTTTCAGTGCCTCGGCGGTTGACATGTAAGCGTATTCACCTTGCTCAGGCAACATAATGCGCGACCTGCGGTCAAGTATTCCTTTTAACTGAGGTTTTTCTAAATATCCCGTAAGGCCTGAGCGGTATCCAAATTGCTTGCGCACCGGATCGAGTACAATACCTGAACGGCCGTTATAAAGAGAATCTTTTACCTCATCAAGGTTTTTGCCTATACATGAATATACCCCAATACCTGTTATTACTACTCTGTTCATGGCCCAAATATAATCCGCTCCTGATTCTCTGATAAACTGTTACAAAATAATACAAATACATTTTAGCCACTAAGGCACAAAGAAAAAGAGGGTGCAAACCAAATTGTCGTTGTCTGGCAGGAATTCCGGTTGGCGAGGACGCCAAACCGNNAGAGGGAAAATGCAAAATACAATAATACAAAAGCATCAAAGTGTTCCTGGTATTACCAGTAAACACTTGCCTTTAAGTTAATTTATAACAGCTTTTAAGTATATAATCCGCCATTTACGTTAATCACTTCCCCTGTAATATAAGAAGAACCTTTGGATGCCAAAAAAGCTACCAGTTCGGCCACTTCATTTGCTTCGCCAAACCTTTGCATGGGTATCAACGCTTTAAACCGGGCCTCATCTATTCCTTCGGTCATTTCTGTTTTTATAAAACCGGGAGCTATGGCATTAACTGTTACGCCCCTGCGTCCTACCTCCTGCGCCAGCGCTTTGGTGGCGCCAATAACACCTGCTTTTGAGGCCGAATAATTGGTTTGCCCGGGCATACCCTTTATCCCCGAAAGTGAAACGATATTAATGATGCGGCCAAAACGCTTAAACATCATTCCGGGAACTAAAATCCTGGTTATATAAAAGAACGAATCAAGGTTTGTGCGCAAAACACCCTCCCAATCGCTTTCAGGCATCATCATCATCAGGTTATCTTTTCTGATACCCCCGTTGTTTACCAGTACTTCAATGCTCTTATCTTTATTTGCGGCCACCCATCCGCCCAGTGTTTTTTCAATATCGGCCTTATCCGAAATGTCGAATTTAAGCGTAGCTGCTTCGCCACCGTTTTCAGCTATAAGGGCCACCGTTTTATCTGCTTCAACCTGGTTGCGCTGAAAATTTATCAATACAAAATACCCGGCCTCTGCCAGTTTTAAACTTATAGCCCTGCCAATACCACGCGACCCGCCGGTAACTAAAGCGTACTTTTTTATCTTCCCTGTTTCCTCTGCCATAATTACCAATTAATCACGTCCGGATTGTTAGCTTTTAAATACTCTTTTATGCGTGCCAGTTCCCTGAAACGCGGCGCATCTACTTCTGTAATGCCTGTTGCCTTACGCACCCCGGCATAAAACCCTTGTAACCGGGCACTCAGTTTATCCTGTTTTTGCAAGGCATCTACCGCATCGGCCAATGCCAGCGATTGCACGGCTAAAACTTCAAACGTATTTTCAATTACCCGGGCAGCCATTAAGGCCGCGTTGCTTCCCATGCTTACAATATCCTGGTTATCGTTGTTGTTGGGTATGCTGTGTATGTAAACCGGGTTCGAAAGTGTTTGGTTCTCCGCCACAGTAGAGGTAGCGGTATATTGTATCCCCTGTATTCCAAAATTCAGCCCAATGGTGCCGGTATTAATAAACGGAGGCAACTTGCCATTCAGCTTATCATTTAATAAATAATTAAGCTGCCTTTCGCTAAGCATAGAAAGTTTGGTGATAGCAATTTTCAATTTATCCATTTCAAGCGCCACATAATCGCCGTGAAAATTGCCGCCGTGAAAAATATTCTCAGCTTCAAAATCCACCACCGGGTTATCGCTAACCGAGTTCAGCTCATCCACAATAATTTTTTCGCTTTGTGCAATGGTATCGTAAACCGGGCCCAGTATCTGGGGCATGCAGCGCAACGAGTAGTACTCCTGCACCTTATCTTTAAAATGGGTTTCCTTTACATCGTAATACAGGTATTCTTTGCGGTTTTTAAGCAGTTTACTTCCTTCAAGTATAGTGCGCATTGAAGCCGCTACTTTGTTTTGCCCCACGTGTAGCTTAACTGCATTCAGTGGCGCAGCGATGTGGTCATCAAAGGCTTCAAATATTTCGTTAATAGTTGCCGAAATTATAATCCCCCAGCCAAGTAATTGTTTTGCTTTCAGCAGGTTTACAAGGCCTATACCGGTCATGCATGAGGTGCCGTTCATCATCCCTATTCCTTCCCGCAACCTTATAGCAAAAGGAGTTATCTGATGGTGCTCAAAAATTTCGGCCGAAGGATAAATTTTCCCTTCAAAATGAACTTCGCCTTCGCCAATAATTGCCAGTGCAACATGTGCCAGCTGCACCAGGTCGCCGCTGGCCCCTACTCCTCCGTGCTCGTAAATAACCGGGGTAATATCCAGGTTTATCATTTTTGCAATAAGCAAAAGCAGGTCGGGGTGTACGCCACTTTTACCCTGGGCAAAAGTATTCAAACGGTCAAGCAAGGTAGCTTTGGCATATATTGGTGCAATAGGCTGGCCTGAGCCTGACGAATGGCTACGGATAAGATTATACTGCAGGGTTAAACGGTCAACGTAGGGTATTTTGTGCTGGGCCATGGGGCCAAAACCCGTATTGATGCCATAAATGACTTTATCGGCAACAAATCCTTTGAGAAAATAAAACCCGGTTTCGCATTTTTTTAGTGTAGCGGGGGTTACAGACACCTTTTCGCCGGCATATAAAATCCGCCCAACCTCCTCTAAAGTCAATCCTTTCCCGCCGATTTCAACCATGTAAAAGTGATATTACTATCCTGATAATCAAATAATTAAAAATATCTTGCCCCAATAATATTGATGGCTAAAAGTGGGCAAAAATAAGGCAAAATTTTTAAAAGGGTCTGCCTCAATTCGGGAAGGGTGCACACCATATTGTCGCTTCGTCGCCCCAAAACCCTGAAGGGGTGAGGGAAACCCCTTCAGGGTGTGCGCCCCGAAAGGGTTTCTCTCACCCTTTCGGGGCTAAATGCGACAATTTGGCGTGCACCATCCAGGCATATTACGCATAAATGAATATTACGTATGCCTTATTGTTGGTTTTAAAAGCAGGATGGCCTTTGCAGGTAACAGAAAAGAAACTGATGAACAACAATCCACCAGCTTCTTTTTCTTTATTTTCCGATGTTGGTAATAAGCAATTTCTTAGTAGTTATCTGACCATTGTTGTTTACAAAAACAATAACATAAGCGGCCTCTACGTTGTCAATCTCTTTTTGGTATAAAGCGTTTGAAGTAAACTTCTCTTCGCTGATAGTTTGGCCTAATATGTTGTATACCTTTATCAGTGCATCAACATCGCCGGCCTGGCTAAAATCAACCATTACTTTGTTGTTATTGCTCCAGATGTTTAATCCACTTTCAGTTACCGTGTTTACAGAAGAAGGTGCAGCAGTAACAATAATGCTTTCAGTATATACCGCACTGCAACCGGTGTTGTTTGCGGTCATAGTTATGGTATAGGTGCCGGGCTGGCTATAAGTATGGGCAGGGTTCATAGCCGTACTGTTAGAGCCATCGCCGAAATTCCATGTAAAGCTGTTGGCATTTTGCGAGGTATTGGTAAAACTAACCGGTGTTTGCGCCGTAGCCGCAGATGCAGTAAACGAAGCGGTTACCGGAAGCACACCATCCACCTGTATTACCTTTGTGGCAACATAGCCATTACTATCAGTAAGGGTAAGCGTATAAGTACCGGCCACGGCATTCACAAAAATCGAATTATCCTGGTTTAAAATTCCGGTGGCTATAGCGTTGCTGTTGTTATCGGAAAGTACATATGTCCAGTTGGCAATGCCCGGCTGTGTTACACTGATATTGCCTGCATTGGTACACGTTGCGTTATTTGTGCTTATAACCGCAGGCGGCGTAAAGTGCAAAACAAAGCGGGCCCACGCATCGGCGCTGTCTGCACTGAAATTATAAGCGCCGTTGCGCAGGTTATACATAGTGCTCAGTTGCTTATCTTCAAGTGTAATGTAAACTGTGGGGTCAAAAGTATTAACGCCGCTGAAAGACATGCTATAATTGCCGGAGGCGCCGGCTTCAAAGCCCATAGGAACGGTGCTGGTAGTGGCTACATCATGCAACACATTAATGCCCAGCCATTTTCCGTTATTTGTAGTGTAAAGCGTATGGCGGTTCAGCGAGCCGAAAATCTTATCGGCATCATACCCGGCATCAAAAGTATCTGTAGCATTTTTATTAAAAGCCACTACCGTTTTATCAAGCAGGTTAGTGCCAAGGTTTTCAGTAGTAATATCCAGTTCGTTATCATTTGCGGCAAAGAAAGTATGCGCTGTTCTAACCCTGTCAGAAGCATTGATAGTGTAATTGGTAGTGTTTCCGGGTGTTGTAACATGCACCATAAAAGCCTGGAATGGTGCAATAATAGCCGAAGAATTTACTACCCCGGGCTGGTAAGTGCCAACATATGGGCCGTTTGCCTGCCAAACCTGTATCTGGTTATCAATACCGCCGTTGGTTGTATTTATCTGCAAAGTAGCTGAGTAAGGATTAGAAGCAAGCTGCCAGCCGGAACTGAGGTTATGGTGCTCGGCTGTGCTGTTAGTCCAGTTGCTGTTGGTAATACCGGTTAGCGTATACGAGCTGTCAAGGTTTGGCGCCCCGGTTACACTAAAAGTACCCGGGCCACCACTGCTTGGTAAAATAACGGAATACCCGTGGCCCGGTTGGGCTATAGAAGTTCCCGGCTCTACATACCATTGTGCCATGCCGCAGGTAGCCCCGTTTGATTCATGAAGACTATAAACGGTGCCAGCAGGAGAATTGGCTTTTACCGAAAGTTCATCGCAGGTTGTGGTTGGTAAAACATAACCGGCAGTACCCCCGGCACCAAACTGCGAGAATGCAACGTTTGTTACCGGTATGCCTATTTCATGTTGCTGGCGCGCTGCCGAATAACCGGAATAATCATAATAGCGCTGCGCAGTAATATTACCGGTAATAGTACCTTCATTGCCTGCAGAAAAATTATCAATAATAGCTGCCTGCGAAGATGAACTGCTGCTTAATGTAAGCGTGCCGTTTGTTGTATTCAAAATCCCTGTATTAAGGTCAACGGCATTATCAATCAATACTGATGCCCCCACAGCCAGGTTTACACCAAGACTATCAGAAATATTCAATTCACTAATCTCCAGGTTTCCACTTATATGTTGAATTTTAGTGCCGTTTAAAACTACAACTCCGGCACCGGTAATAACAGCATTGCTGCCCGTACCGCCATTCAGCGAATCAAGCACACTTAATGTAACTCCCGAACTGATAGTGACAGTAGCACCTGAATTAATTACGATGTTACCCGCATAAGCCGTTGCTGTTGAAATAACAGGCGAATAAGTAGTGCCGGAAGGAATGATAACGTAATTACCGGTTGAAGAAGGCACCAGCCCAATAGACCAGTTAGAAGCAGTATTCCAGTCGGTACTGGTTGTGCCCTGCCAAACATAGCCGGGTGCCGGTACAATTTCGCCTGTGCTTAAAATAGTTGCACCGGGTAAATAGCCCGAAAAGCTAATCTGGCTAAGCTGTTGGGCAGTTAAACCGGTAGCATCCGTACCAACAAAAATACGACCAGCAGTGCCGGAAGATCCTACAGTGCCCGTCCAATTGGCAATGGTTAAGGTTTTCGCTGTATTCCAGCTCATTGCGCTGCTATTAGCAAAACTTAATGTGTGTGCCGTTGTTCCTAAAAGAATAGTTCCATTGGCTGTCATTTGCAATGTATTCAGCGATTGGCTGTAACCGGTGGTAAGGCCAGTGCTGAATTTACCGCCATCAAACTCCAGCGGTAAGCCTGCTGCCAATGCATTAGCAGCACCCAGCTGAATTGTTCCTCCGGTTATGGTGAGGCCACCTGTAAAGGTATTGGCGCCGGTAAAGGTTATAACACCGGTGCCTTTTTTACCAACTATAGTAGATGAATTAACGCCATCTTCAATCACTAAACCAAAAACAGTAGTATCAACCTGGTCAATAGTTAAAGTGCGGTTAACGCTTCCGCTATTCTTAACCCCACCTATAGCGCCCGGTGCAGTAGTTTCAAGGCCGGCAATTATTACGTGGTTTCCATTTAAATCAAAGTAGCCTCCGCCACCTGGTGTTGCACCCAAAAAGAGGCGGGCCGTAGAAGGAACGCCCGTTCCGGCATTTAATTTACCTGCATACAAAATACCACCCGAAGCGCCATTCATGTATATATCCCCGGTAAAGTTATTGGAAGTGTTCTGCAGGTAAAGGCCTCCGGCCCCATTAGCCAGGCCATCAGAAAACTGAATATCCCCGGTACCACTTATTTGCCCGCTAACACGTAGAGAATTGCCATTGGTAGCTGCAAGTATGGTCCTTCCTCCGCCACCCGGGGTGTTCAGGTTTATCGGCCCTGAAATTATTACATCAGAACCAGTTGACACAAAGCCAGCGTAAGTACTGTCGTTACTGCTTAGTGTTACGGTTATGGGTACCGTTATAACCGAACTGTCCTGCGCAAGGGCTATTTTAGAAACTGTATTTGCTGCCAGGTTGCTGCTGTTAATAGAAATACCCGTTGTGCTATCGCCGGTAATATTTCCCGCATAAGTAAATGTGGTGGTGATGTTGGGCACCATATTAAGGGTAACCCCCGATGCCAGATTAACAGGCCCGGTAAAAGTATTAGCCGCATTATGTGTAAAGGTATAACCGGTAGTGTTTACCTGCATCGAATCAACAGTCTGGTTCTGCGTAAGGGTAACCTTACCTGCAGTACCGCCTAATATGGCAATGCCGCCATCCTGCCAGGTTGCACCGGTGCCCGGGTTAGTGGGTTCAACCCAGGCATTGGTAACCTGCCATTGGGCGGTGCCTCCATTGGCCGTAACATTAGTGCCCGGGGTTGGGTTGCCGCCATTCCAGTAATAAACAGAAATAAGCGTTGTTGCGCTATTTGGATTACCCGTTGCTGATGATGTATTGTATGCCTGCTGGCCGGCTCCGCCGTTGTATTCGTAAACCTCAACAGTGTAAGTAGTATTGGCCGCTAAACCCGTTACGGTTACAGGGCCGGTGCCGGTGCCATTATAAATTACGTAGTTACCGGTACCGGTTGAGTCTGTTCCATAAACCGTACTTGCTGCATAAGTTGTACCATAAACCGGTGGAACTGCTATAGCCGGTGCCAGGCGTGCAACAGCAATGCGCGAAGCCCCGTTACCGTTAGTCCAGTTAACATTAAAATTGAAATTGCTGATTGAACTGAAATTTACATTGGTAGCCTGAGTAACCGGGGCTACAGGTAGTGGCGTATAAACCAGGCTAACCGCAGGCCCGCTTCTGAGCAGGCTAAAAGTGCCGGTATAAGCGGGAAACCCGGTAATATTAAGTGTAAAGGCTGAAGCACTATAACTGGTAAATGTACTTGCACTTATAATCTCCCAGCTATAGCTGCCGGTGTTTGAAAAACCGGTAATGCCGCTTCCGTTTACATTAATGGTATAGCCCCCTGCTGCAAAATTGATGGCGCCGTTGCTGCTGTCAAGATCCCAGTTGGTCCCCGGCGAACCGGTAGCTGCAAGTATATCGCACTGATAGATAGCGCCGGTTGACCACGTTTGGGCACCGGTAGTAAAGGTACCTGCCGAACCTCTGCCTGTTAAACCCGGCGAAAGGGTGCCGCTTAACGCAAGCGTACCTTTGGCAGTGGTATTTCCGCCAAAAACTGCACCTCCGGCCACAGTGACTGCGCTACCTGCTGCAAGGCTGCCGGTATCAATAAATAGAGAACCAGCACTAACCGTGGTGGCGCCTGTGTAAGTATTAACGCCGGTTAAAGTTAACGTGCCACTGCCGCTTTTGGTTAAAGCCAGCTTTTGGGTACTACCGCCATTTGAAAGCACCAGGCTGAAACTGGTATTGCTTGATTGATTAACCGTAAGGGTTGCTGAATTGCCGTTATTGGTAACACCGCCAATAACACCGTCAACCGAAGATAAGGCTGCGATAGTAACATTGGCGCCGTTGATGTCAAAAACACCTCCGGTGCCACTGGCAGGATAATAAACTCCTGTGGTTGAAGGGATGCACGAGGTGCTTCCGTAAGTAGCTTTGATAGTACCGGCAGCGTAACCCTGCAGATATATGTTGCCGGTAAAGCTATTGGCTGGGTTAGAGAAGACAACAGTTCCCGAACCAGGGCTTAGCCCCAAAGAAAACTGGATATCGGCAGTGCCTGTAACCTGGCCAGATAAATTGAGCGTATCGCCTGAAAATGCGCAGAACATTGCACGGCCACCACCTGCAGTTCCGTTAAGCGCGATGTTACCAGACATGTTTATGCCCGAAGCATCTCCGGCAAAACCCACCAGGGTAGTATTGATAGTATTCAAATCAATGGCTACAGGTGTTGAAATAACTGAATAGGGTTGCGTTAAGTTTATCCTTGACACCTTATTTGCCGCCAAAGTGCTTCCACTAAATGTAAGGCCGGTGGTATTATCACCGGTAATATTACCGGCATAAGTAAATATGCTGGTAATGTTTGGCACAATACTCAGGTTAACACCCGATGCCAGGTTAATCGGGCCTGTAAATGTGGTAGCACCGCTTTGGGTAAACGTATAGCCCGTTGTGTTTACCTGCATCGAATCAACAGTCTGGTTCTGGTTAATGGTAATCTTCCCTAAAGTTCCTCCCACAATGGCTATACCACCGTCTGCCCAGGTTGCTCCCGTACCGGGATTGGTTGGTTCAACCCAGCTATTTGCCACTGACCATGTCCCCGTGCCGCCGTTAGCAGTAACATTAGTACCTGTGGCAGCACTTGCGCCATTCCAGTAATAAACGGATATAATTGTTGATGTACTGGCTGGATTACCAGTTGCAGCAGTAGTATTATAAGCCTGTTGGCCCGTACCGCCATTGTATTCATATACTTCAACTGTATAGGCGGTGTTGGCAGTTAAACCTGTAACTGTTATTGGGCCGCTGCCGGTGCCGTTATAAATAACATAGTTCCCTAAACCGGTTGAGTCGGTGCCATATACTGTGCTTGCAGCATATGTGGTGCCGTAAACCGGAGGCACTGCCGTTGTTGACGCAAGGCGTATAACAACTATCCGCGAAGCTCCGTTACCATTGGTCCAGTTAACGCCGAAATTGAAATTGCTGATGGGGCTGAATGTTACATTAGTAGCCTGTGTAACCGGGGCTACAGGTAGTGGCGTATAAACCAGGCTAACCGTAGGCCCGCTTCTGAGCAGGCTAAAAGTGCCGGTATAAGCCGGAAACCCGGTAATATTAAGTGTAAAGGCCGAAGCACTATAACTGGTAAATGTACTTGCACTTATAATCTCCCAGCTATAGCTACCGGTGTTTGAAAAGCCGGTAATGCCGCTTCCGTTTATATTAATGGTATAGCCTCCTGCCGAAAAATTGATAGCAGCTGTGCTACTGTCAAGATCCCAGTTGGTTCCNNACTGCGCTACCTGCTGCAAGGCTACCGGTATCTATAAATAACGAACCTGCACTTACGGTAGTAGCACCGGTATAGGTATTAACACCGGTAAGCGTTAATGCCCCGGTTCCGCTTTTGGTTAAAGCAAGCTTTAGGGTAGGGCTGCCGTTTGAAAGTACCCGGTTAAAGTTGGTGTTTAAAGATTGATTAACTGTTAAGGTAGATGATGTGCCATTATTGGTAACCCCACCTACTGAAGTATTTACAGATGATAAAGCTGAAATTGTAACGTTGTTGCCATTCAGGTCAAATACTCCGCCATAAGTATCATTCGCATAGTAAAGTCCGGTGGTTGAAGGCAAGCATGAAGTGCTGCCATAAGAGGCTTTTACGGTACCTGTTGCACCAGCCGCCATGTATAAGTTACCAGAAAAATTGTTGGCTGTATTGGAAAAGGCCAGGGTCCCCGTGCCTCCGTTAGTGCCTACCGAAAACTGAATATCTCCGGTGCCTGTAACCTGTCCTGATAAATTAAGGGTATCACCTGCAAGGGCAGCAAACATGGCACGTCCTCCGCCCACTGTTCCGTTCAAAGTTACGGTTCCGGAAATGCTGGTACCTGAAGCCTCACCTATAACACCAACCATATCGGTATTGCCATTGCTACCTACCAGGTTAATTGTTGTGGGTACCGAAATGCTGGTGTTGGGGCCGAACATGTTTACCCTTACCGTTTTTGAAGCTAAAAGGGTAATACCAGATAAAATAAGTTTGCTTCCTGTACCCCCGCTAATATTGCCTGATTGGGTAAAGGGATTAGCGGCATAATTGGGTATTAGTAACAGCGCGGCGTTAGCACTTAACGCAATGGGCGACCTTAATGTATCAGCTCCGTTTTCAGTAAGTGTATCAGCGTTTATTGTAAAATCGGAAGCGGCGGCGGTGATGGTGATGTTTGCGCCCAGCGTTATGGTACCTGCGGTACCCGCAAAATTGGCCGTGTCTCCGCTTACCCATAAATGGGTATAAGGCCCACCGCTAACTAATCCCCAGTTAGCATTAGTTGCTAACCATGTTTTACTGCCGCTCCAGTAAAGAGTTTGTGCACTGGCAAAAGAAATGGCAAGAACGATTAAAAAGAGTAAGGCAATTTTTTTCATCTTCAATTCTTTTTAGGGGTATCAATTTATCAGGTGCGCTTAATTTCAGGGTGGCAAATTTAACTAATTAATTACAGAAAAGCGCCATACCCAACACACCATTTAATACAGGCAATAAGTTACATAACAGGTAATCGTTTGTCAATAGAAAACCTGGTAAAAGTCAATAAATTGGTTTTTTACAAAAAAGCATGGTAAAAATACCCGTTACCACAACAGTAAAAGCACAAAAAGCGACCAGAATCATCGATTCTAATCGCTTGATTTTTAAATGGTTCCGCCCTGGCCCGAGCGATGAGCCGCTGATTATGGAGCCTGGGATTAGAAGCCTGTTCAGTTTCTGGCGCATTATCGGGATACCCCCGCAACTAAAAGGTTTCCGTCAAAAACAGGAACCTTTTTCATTTATACTTATAGGCTTCCAAGCCATGCCTTTAGCTGATTCTTCATTTCCTCATTTTTCAGCCCAAGCAGAACATTGGTTTTAATAAAATCCAACTTATTACCCACGTCATGGCGCACGCCGTCAAACAAATGTCCGTATAAATCGCGTTCTGTCATCAGGCTGCGCATGGCGTCGGTTAGTTGAATTTCATCGTTCACCCCCGGCGCTGTGTTTCGCAGATGCCGGAATATATCCGGCGTAAAAACATACCTGCCTGAAAAGACCATGTTGGATGGAATATTATCTTTTGGTGGCTTCTCTACCAGTTGTGTGGCTTTATAAAATCGGTCACTGATTTTGTCTCCCACAAAAACACCATACCGGTGTGCGATAGACAGGCCTACCTGCTGCAATGCCACCACCGGGCTTTGCGTTTTTTCATAATCACGGGCCAATAGCCCCGTGAGTGGCTGCGGAGACTCGATAATAGTATCTCCGAGAAGCACAGCAAAAGGGTCATTGCCCACAAATTTTTCCGCACAAAGAATGGCATCTCCCAAACCTTTCTGCTCATGCTGATATTCAAATTGGATGTTGCAGAGTGTGGTCAGTTTTATTATCTCCTCCAGTTCGGCCATTTTGCCTTTTCTTCTCAACAGGTCTTCCAGCAACTGGTCTTTCGAAAAATGTTCGCGCAGCACTTCCTTGCCATCAGATATGATGATGAGTATATCTGTTATGCCTGATAGCACAGCTTCTTCCACTACATATTGTATCACCGGCTTGTCTACTATCACAAGCATTTCCTTAGGCTGCGCCTTAGTAGCAGGCAGCATACGGGTGCCTATGCCTGCTGCGGGTATTACTGCCTTTTTTATCACATGCTGCATACTCATTCCAATGTTGTTAAATAGTTTATTGCCGTCTGCTTTAGCTNNTCGATATACACTAAACCGTCAGCTAAAGCAGACGGCAATAAGAAAACACAATACGTCCCGCACAATTACTTAACGACATTAATACTCATTCCGTTATAATAGGTTTGATGACTGATGCGTTGATAGCCATCATATTTTTTACTAATTTTTCATACATAGCCTCGTCTGTATAGGTGCCGATGGTGGCACCCCCCGAGCCTGTGAACTTGGCGCTGGCCCCCGAAGCCCTGGCAGCGCTGATCAATTCCATATTGCCTTCGCTGATGACGCAAACGCTTTTGCGGATATCGAAATTCCGGTCAATCAGATCCCCGATATTTTTATTGCCTTTGTTCAACCGGCGCCATAGTTCATCTGTCAGTGCTTTCCATTTTTCGATAGCATCAAGCACAGCGGCGTCACCATTGGCAAATCGCTTGGCCAAATCATTATGTGTCATCTCCGAGCCCTCGGCGAGGTTATTCCTGTATGCGAGGTAAATATTGGGTAGCAGCGCCGGATCAAAAGAAATGTATTCTCCATAGCCCTGTGCATCCATCCCGGTTTTATCAAAATTCATATAAACAGGGCGGCCATACACCTGCGCCACTCTATCCTGCAGCCCGGCACCTATATTCAGTTCTTTTTTTTCTACTGCCAGTATCAGGTTTGCCAGTATTGGCCTGGGTATATCAATACCATAAAACTCCATCATACCCTTCATGGCGGCGGTAACGATAGCGCTACTCCCTGCCAGGCCCAGCCGCCCCGGTATAGACGATGAATAGCTGAGGGTAAAGTTTTTATCCGCCAGCTTAATATTGTGCTCAGAACAATAATCCACAAGGGTTTTGATTGCGGCTTTTATCAACCGCACACCGCCATAATAACCATACTGCTTTACCTCATTGGTAAGATGTGATACACTGCTGAATTGCAGATTCTCTCGCTCGCAGGGTACTATTTGCAGCGCCTTACTCTCCTCCAACTGTACGCGGGCTTCAAAATTTTTGAAAGTAAAGGCTATTGTTTTACCAAAATAGCCATCTGATGGATTGCCTATAAGTGCAGCGCGCGGATATGCAGTAGTTTCGATCATAAATGAGAAGGGAAAATAGGTATTTTGCGGTAAAGGCATATAGGCTTTAATACAGGTTCGATTCGGGTGTACGACAAATTTCCCTCTTGATGCTTTTGCATTGCTGTATTTTGCATTTTCCCTCTCTTTTTTNNGGGAAATTTGTCGTACACCCGTTCGATTCTGCCCTCGCTACTTACCAGGCTTTGGAATTTATATTTAGGTTTGGTATCATTACGTAAATGTCCGTAAAAAATGAATTACAAAGTATCATTTCAGGAAATGGAGCGGTTAGGAACGGAAAAATTATCCAAACAATTACCAACCACCGTAGAACAAAAAAGAAAGCAATTTCAGGACTTGAAAAAGCAAAGTTCGACAAAGAGCAAGAAACTCAGGCCCTAATAGAATTTGTCGAATCACAGGGCCTTTGGTATAATCACATCAATGATTCCAAATATATTGGCGAAGGGGCGGAGCAGAAGATTTATGAATTTTCGGATCCTGGCTTTGTCCTATCCAAACCGAAATATTACACAGAATTGATTATTTTTGGAAAGAAAATTTTATTCAAAATGAAAAAACGCATTTATAATTTTACGATTATCATCGAAAAGGATGAAACAGGTAAATTTCCTGCCGTTTGTCCCGCGTTACAAGGTTGTTACACTGAAGGCGATACAATCAAACAGGCGATAGCTATGATTAAAGATGCTATGCGGCTTCACATTGAGGACCGGATTGAAAATAACGAACCTATTTATGATGAGATTAAATCACAACGGCTGAAAATAGCGGTATAAAAATGAATTTGCCCTCACTCAATGCTAAGCAAATCATAAGCGTTCTACTGAAAAAAGGATTCTTTCAAGTTAGGCAAAGCGGAAGCCACATTATTTTCAGACATGCAGATGGGAGGCGTACTACAGTTCCTTTTCATGGTTCTCAGGATTTGGAAAGGGGCTGATAAGGCAAATTATGAAAGACGCTGCTATTACCCTTGATGATATCATGAACAGCAAATAAAATTTATGGGCAAATACAAGCGCATTGCAAATTCTGCCAACCGAACGGGAGAAGTTGCTATAACCACTTTCATCCACGTGGCCTACGCGCAGATGCCAACCCGACACACGAGGACGAGCGGGGAGGATAGAGCGATTCGGAAATTTGCGTATTAAGCTGATAATATTGGATTGCCTTTTGCTTGTCGTTTGGAAATAGACTGTAATAGGTTGCTAAACGCTTTTCCGACAGCAGGGCTTCTAAATCACTCTCCTTCATAATTCATCAAAGTAAGTAACAAATGTAAAAGAATGTCTTAATATTTGCATTGCGATACCCCGTAAATCCTCTCTCCTGTATGGGATGATGAAACGGGGTTTTTGTTTTTTACAAATGCATCTCCATTATTTCAGATAGAATTATCTGCAACTCCTTGCTCTCCTGCAACTGTACGCGGGCTTCAAAATTTTTGAAAGTAAAGGCTATGGTTTTACCAAAATAGCCATCTGAAGGATTACCAATAAGTGCAGCGCGCGGATATGCAGTAGTTTCAATCATAAAAGAGAGGATGGAAAATAGAGATTTTTGCAGCAAATGGCATCATTTATTGAGCGCGTAGTGCAGAATTAATTGAAGGGCAATTCAAGTCCCACTTTGAAGGGGGACGATTGTCGTTTCCGAAGGAAATGACAATCAGGGGGATGAGGGCGCTTATCTAATAAGGTTACGTATATGCGAAGGTGCCCTCATCCCCCGGTTGACCGGTTTCTTCGAAACCCATCAACCGCCCCCTTCAAAGTGGGACTTGGGCAGCCCATTCGCTAAAATGACTTCTCCAAAAAACAATAAATCAATCCATACCTAACGTTAAGTTAATGACATTGCGCTTAGAATAGTTCCTTATTGATAAATACTTTTCAATAAATTAATTATATTTGCCTAAAGTATTAATCATTATGGGAAGGAACAAAGCAATTTTGCTGCCCAAATTAAACCGGGTCCTTACAAGCTTAGGCGAAAATATTAAACTGGCCCGCTTGCGAAGGAAATTAAGTGCGGAACAAATAGCTGAACGGGCTAACCTTACCCGATATGTAGTTAGCCAAATAGAAAAAGGCTCACCTGCGGTATCTGTTGGTTCATATTTGCAGGTTCTGTTTGTACTTGGTTTAGAAAGTGATTTAATGAAAGTTGCCGCTGAAGATGCGCTGGGAAGAAAGCTTCAGGATATTGAGTTAACTAATAAAAAGAGGGCTCCGAAAAGAGCAGGGTTACATGGCAGCTGATATCCGCGAAAGAGAAATTTTAGTTTATGCAGGCTGGACAGATTTAAAAGGGCCTTTGTTGATGGGGCGGTTATATGCTAACCTGATAAGGAGCAAAGAAGTGTTTTCATTTGAATATGAAAGAGATTGGCTAAAGGGTGAATTTGCCTTTTACCTTGACCCGAACCTTCAAATGTTTTCCGGCCGTCAGTTTTTGCCGGAAGATAAAGCCAACTTTGGAATTTTTATGGATTCAGCACCCGACCGTTGGGGCAGGCTCTTAATGAAAAGGCGCGAAGCGCTGCTCGCCAGGCAGGAACCCCGTAAAGAAAAAACTTTATTCGAAACTGATTATTTACTGGGCGTATTTGATGAACAACGTATGGGTGGTTTAAGGTTTAAAACAGATGCCGTTGGCCCCTGGTTAAATGATAACAGACAATTTGCCACACCGCCCTGGGCATTATTAAAGGAATTAGAATACGCAAGCAAAAAGTTAGAAGACGACGATATTACCAATAAACCTGATTATGCTAAATGGCTGAATATGCTGATGGCGCCTGGCTCTTCATTAGGCGGGGCAAGGCCTAAGGCCGGGGTAGTGGACAATAAAAATAATTTATGGATTGCCAAGTTTCCCAGCAGGTACGATGATTTAAATGTGGGGGCATGGGAAATGCTCGCTATTAAACTTGCTGCAAAAGCAGGTATAAAAGTTTCTGACTCCAAAATGCTCCGGTTATCGGGGCGGCAGGATACTTTTCTGTCAAAACGCTTTGACCGGACGCATAGTGGCAACCGGATACATTTTGCTTCAGCCATGACGCTATTGGGCCATAATGACGGCGATGATTATAGCACAGGTGTCAGCTACCTGGATTTGGCCCAGATTATTATTCAATCGGGGGCGAATGTTGCTGCCGACCTTGAAGAGCTTTGGCGAAGAATAGTTTTTAATATCTGCATTAGTAATACCGATGATCATTTGCGCAATCATGGTTTCCTGCTATCAAATAAAGGCTGGAGTTTATCGCCCGCCTACGACCTTAACCCTGTATCTGCCGGAACTGGTTTAAGATTGAATATTTCTGAAACAGATAACGCATTAAATCCTGACCTCGCATTAGAAGTTGCTCCACTTTTCAGATTAAGTAAGGCAAAAGCGGAGGAAATAGTTAAGAAGGTAAAGGCAGTTGCGGGCAAATGGGCTGTTGAGGCAAAGGCCCTTGGTATTTCAAAAAGCCAGATGGATTTGATGGCTTCGGCGTTTAGCAATTTTTGAAAGTAAAGGCTCAATGTCATTAACTTAACAGAAAATGACGTCATCTTACCTGTGCCCAAGTGCGACCCCGGCTGG
>PMXD01000121.1 GCA_003165895.1 Bacteroidota bacterium
CCCACGGACATCCCTCTCTTTGAAAAAAAGAGAGGGAAAATGCAAAATACAGCAATGCAAAAGCATTAAGAGGGAAATTTGTCGTACACCCCATTAATACTGCGCAGACGGGTTTATACTTTTTAGCCACTTTGGGCTTTCATAAAGGCTTAAAATATTGATTTGTAAGTTGTTGTATTCTAAGGCAAACGAAAAAGTGTAAAGACAAACTTCAATTTTTCAGTGCATACTTACCCGCTTTTGTGTCGCTTCAATTGCTATATTTGCCGCGCTAAAAATAAGATACATGCTGCAATGTGGGATAGTAGGCCTTCCGAACGTAGGGAAATCAACTTTATTTAATGCCTTGTCATCGGCCAAAGCGCAGGCGGCTAATTTTCCGTTTTGCACTATCGACCCGAACATTGGCGTAGTTACGGTGCCCGATAAACGCTTAAATGTACTTGAAAGCATAGTTAAACCTCAGAAGGTAGTGCCCACTGTAATTGAATTTGTGGACATTGCCGGATTGGTAAAAGGCGCCAGTAAGGGCGAAGGTTTAGGCAACCAGTTTTTGGGCAACATCAGAACTGTAGATGCTATTATACACGTACTTCGTTGTTTTGACGACCCGAATATCATCCACGTTGACGGCTCTGTAAACCCGGTTAGGGATAAGGAGATTATTGATACCGAGTTACAGCTAAAAGACCTGGAAAGTGTAGATAAGAAATTCGACAAATTGAAGAAAATGTCGAAGACCGGGGATAAAGAAACTTTGAAAGGGGTAGAGGTGCTGGAGGTTTACAAAAAGCACCTGGAAAGCGGCCAATCGGCCCGCACAGCTCCTGTTACCCCGGAGGATAAGAGGTTTATTGAGGAACTTCAGCTACTTACCGCTAAGCCTGTAATTTATTGCTGCAATGTGGATGAAGGAAGTGTTGTAAAAGGAAACAATTATGTTGAGTTGGTGCGCAAGGCTGTAGCCAACGAAAATGCTGAAGTGGTTATTATATCAGCAGCCATTGAGGCCGAAATTGCCATATTGGAGAGCGCCGAAGACCGCGATGCTTTTTTAACTGACCTGGGACTTGAAGAAACAGGCCTGTACCGTTTAATAAACGCCGCTTACCATTTGTTAAATCTGCAAACCTATTTTACGGCAGGTGTTAAAGAAGTAAGGGCCTGGACCATACATAAAGGCGATAAAGCCCCCCAGGCTGCAGGAGTTATCCACTCGGACTTTGAACGCGGTTTTATCAGGGCTGAGGTGATGGGCTACAATGATTTTGTGCAATATAAATCAGAGGCAGCGTGCAGGGCGGTGGGTAAATTGAGGTCGGAAGGGAAAGAATACATAGTGCACGATGGCGACCTGATGAACTTTCTGTTTAACGTTTAATACGCAAGCGTTGATTAATTTGTTGAATTACAGTGTTTAAATTGCTTTTTAGTTGCTATCTTTATTTTACCAAAAACGAATAAGAAGTATGAAAAAAATTTCCATCCTCTATGTTTTTTTAATAGGCCTGTTTTGCAGCCTAAAAGTTGATGCACAATATTGCGGAAATTCAGGATCAAGTATATGCAGTACTGCGGGTAGTCCATTAACTGCCGAAGGATTTTATCCTACTGATCAGAACCTTCCCTGCGTTATAGATGGTGTGCCTTATGATACTGTTGTCCAGATATTTGCACCGCCTACGGTTTCGGCGGCCGGCAGCAGTTACACTTTAAAATATATAACCATTACTTCAATAACCAATTTGCCGTGTGGTTTGTGCTGGGCGCTTGGTGACCCCAATAATGAAATACAGGGAAATTCAAGTGGCTGTATGCGTGTTAGGGGTACCAGTTATGATGCACCGGGCGAGTACCTGCTGTCTATCATAGTAAATGCAACGGTTAGCGTTGCGGGAATCTCGGTTACAGAAGATAATCAGAACCTTTCGTCGCAAGGGCTTAACTTTTATGCCCGTGTTAAAGTGCCTAATGCACCATGCCTGCCTTTGGATACTAACAGCCCCGGCCTTACTGCTACTCCAGTTGGTAATATCTCTATTCCAAGTATTTCAGGCCCAACTTCTGTATGTAATGGTGGAAATGCTACTTTAAGTGCCGGCGGAGGAAGTTATTATGGCTATGTGTGGTCTACCGGCGAAAACACTTCATCTATTCATGTAAGTAGCTCAGGTACCTATACCGTTACTGTTTTTGAAAACTGTACTTCGGCAACAGCATCAAAAACATTAACCGTTAACCCTCCGCCTTCAGTTTCTATTACCCCAACCAGTGCATCGGCTTGTGCCGGAAGCCCAACCACTTTTACAGCAAGCGGCGGTGGTTCATATGCCTGGAGCAACTCGGGTAGCTCAGCAGCCATTAATGTTGCGCCTAATGCAACAACAACTTATACCGTAACAGTTACCAACTCATCAAATTGCAGCGCAAGTTCTTCTGCAACATTAACCGTTAACCCAGCTGCATCAGTATCGGTTTCGCCAATTACTGATACGGTTTGCGGTAACACGCCAACAACGCTTACCGCTACCGGAACAGGAACCTATGCCTGGAGTAACGGGGCTACAACAGCAGCAGTAACGGTTTCTCCTTCAAACACTACCAATTATACGGTTACCATAACCAATAGCAGCAGCTGCTCAGCTACCGCTTCGTCAAGAGTGGTAACCAAATCGGCAGGCTCTTCAATCAGTGCTACAGGGCCAACCACTTTTTGCACAGGCGGAAGTGTAACGCTGCAACTTGATACAACAGCCGGAACGTATGTTTGGAGTACAGGAGCTACAACATCGTCTATTACTGTTAACCAATCAGGCACTTTCAATGCTACTGTTACCTCAAATGGTTGTACTGCGCCCACTAATAGTATAGCGGTTATAGTGGGTAGCAATTTAACGCCTACTATTCTGGCTAATCCAACTTTTAATATATGCCCCGGCGGCCGTACCACTTTAGATGCAGGTTCGGGTTACACCACTTATACCTGGAGTAACGGCGCAGGCACGCATGAAACTGCCGTTGTTACTACCGGAGGTGTTTATACCGTAACGGTTTCATCAGGCACTTGCAGTGGTTCTGCCTCTGCTACAGTAAACGTGGGTAATTTCCCATTGAGTGTATCGGTAAGTCCTGCAGGGCCGGTTACGGTGTGCCAGGGAGATACGGTGTTATTAACGGCTACCTCAGGATTTGCCTCATACGCGTGGAGCAATGGAAGCCAGGTGGCCAATGCCCAGGCAATAACCAGTGGAGATTATTCGGTTACTGTAACTAAAAATGCCTGTATAGGTGTTGATACGGTTCAGGTTACTGTTAATGCAACACCGGTTCCGCTTATTTTGCCGGCCGGGCCCGTAACTGCCTGTTCTAACGATACGGTAATACTTGATGCAGGTTCAGGCTTTGCATCGTATAACTGGAGTGATGGTGAAACTACTGAAACTATTCAACCAGCTACCAGCGGAACGTTTGGTGTAAGTGTAACCCAAAACAATTGTACCGGTTCAACTGCTGCGCCTGTTAATGTTACCTTTACGGCCGCTCCTTCGCCGGTGATTTCACCTGCCGGCAGCGTAAACGTTTGCAGCGGCTCGGGTGGCGTTCAGTTAAGTGCAGGTGCTGGTTATTCATCTTATGCGTGGAGCACTGGTGCAACAACCGAATCTATAACCGTTAATATGGCAGGTGCTTATACGGTATCTGTTACACAAAACGGTTGTACGGCAGTTGCTGCAGCAAGCAATGTTTCGCTTGTTACTAAACCGGTTGCAACTATTTCGGGTTCAACTTCAAATCACGTCTCATATTTAACTGCCAGCCCGGTAGGGGCTACTTACCAGTGGCTGGTTCAAAACAGCCCTAACGGCAGCTATACTGTTACCGGCAATACCAGCCAGAACGATACCGTAACCTGTGGCAATGCTGCTTACTATTCGGTAATTGCAACGCAAAACGGTTGTGCAGATACTTCCTCTCAGAACGAGGTTGTTTGCACCGGTATTAACGAAATATCTTCGCTGGTTAGCTTTAGTATTGAGCCTAACCCGGCAAGCGATGTGCTGTTTGTTAACTACGAACTGAGCGATAATACCAACATGAAATTATCGGTAATAGACCTTACCGGCCGCCAGGTTATTGAGGTACTTAATGGCTCTGAAGTTAAAGGCTACCACCAGCACCAGGTTAAGTTAACTGATATATCTGCCGGTGTTTACCTGCTCAACTTTGTTACCGATAACGGAAGCTTTAATGCGAAGTTTGTGAAGCAGTAATAAAATAGCTGACATAGCGGCGGGGGGAAAATCTCTTTAAAGAAAGAAAAGCGGAACTTGAAACTTCCGCTTTTCTTTCTTAATTTTATAGGGATGAAGAAGCTTTTGCTCGCAGGTTGTATCATGTTTTATTGGGGACAGATGAATTGTCAATCCAACTGTAGTTCTCTACGCTACCAGGATTCTATCTATCATTCGGTTGATACCATGCAGGGTATTTATTTTGCCAACGCAAAGCCATTTGGGTTAAGCTCTTCTGATAGCTTGTATCTTGACCTTTACCAACCGGCTAACGACACCCAGAAACACCGGCCCTTGATTGTTTTTCAGCATGGCGGTTCGTTTTTGAGCGGCACCCGCAACCAAACTATTATTCCTGCTTATGCTACTTACTTTGCCAAGTGCGGCTATGTAGTGGTTAGCATCGATTACCGGCAGGGCTTTGACCCGCTAAGCACCGGTAGCGCTGAGCGCGCTGTTTACCGCGCCATTCAGGATTTGAGGGCATCTGTAAGATTTCTTTGTCAGAATGCCGACCAGTATGGAATTGATACTAACTCCGTAATTTTAACGGGCACCAGCGCAGGTTGCATTAGCGGTGTCTGTTCGTCGTTTATTACACAGCAACAATTTCCGACCGCTATTTATGGCATCCTTACTGAGCCAGGCTATTTAGGTGGCATTGATTCATCGGGCAATACTGATTTTGGTAACAGGTATGTAAAGCCGCGGGTAATTATAAGCCACTGGGGTGCTATTTTAGATACCACTTATATAACGGATGCTGATTCAATTCCGCTACTGGGTATACAAGGAACGGCAGACGCGGTTGTCCCATATGATGTAGGGCATCCTTACAGCTATCCCATATTTCCTATTGTTTACGGAGAACTACCGATAAGTATACGGATGGATAACCTGAAAATCAGGAACAAACTGGTTCCGCTGGTTGGTGCGGGACATGAGCCTGAAATAGCGAACCCGCAGTACTGCGATACCATGAACAATGAAGGGCGCGAATTTTTATGGCGCATTCTAAAACCGCTGTCCCCCGTAATTTCAGGTAATGATACTGTGTGCCTTAACCTTGCAGCCAGCTACTCTGTACCTGCTTTGGCGGAGAATAAATACTGCTGGCAGTTAAACGGCAACGGAACAATTACCAATAACCAGGGTAACAGTATTAGTGTGCTTTGGACTGACACCGGTTCTGTTTCAGTTACCCTTACACAAATTAATGACATGGGCGCGCAGGCCGGCCCGGTTACATTTAATACCTGGGTGCTTTCCCCGGTAAAGGCTTCGTTTACTGATAGCATTAATGCATCGCAAACTGTGTTTTTTACCGGCAACACCAGCCATGCCGACTCATTGTTATGGAATTTTGGAAATGGAGATACCTCAACCGGCAATAACCCCGTGGTAACTTACCAGCCCGGAACTTATACTGTTACGCTGCAAGCGTTTAACACCAGATGCGGCGTTACAGATACTTTTACAAACACCATTGTTATAGACTCATGTCCGGATGCTGATTTTACTTACCAGCTACAGGGACTGAATGCCTTTTTTGATGCGGATACAACCAATACGGCTTTATATGACTGGAGTTTTGGCGATGGACTGGCCGTTAATGCTTCGACACCACATGTGCTACATCAATACCAGCAAGCCGGAACTTACCAGGTTACCCTGAATGAGGAAAATGCACAGGGGTGTAAACGTGGAGATACCGTGGTGGTTCAGATTTATAACAGCGGCGCAGATAATGTAAACACCGGCAGCATTTCAATTATTTGCTATATGCAAAACGGCTGTGAGTTTAAGACCGGCCAAACGGGCACATNNTGGTTTTGACGACCATAGTACCATTTGTCATTCTGAGTAACTTATCAGGGGGAACCCCGATACTTTTGTTGAGCGCCAAAAAGAATGGTTATTGACGGCGAAGATTTTAAGCTTGACCTGTTATTTTACCATCGTAAATTAAAACGCCTGGTAGCCATTGACCTTAAACCGGGCAAATTTAAAGCAGGTTACAAGTGACAAATGGAACTATACCTGCGCTGGCTTGAAAAATATGAAATGCAGCCCGGTGAGAAAGCCCCTGTTGGTTTAATACTTTGCGCCGAAGGGAATAGAGAGCAGGTAGAACTACTACAGCTGCACAAAGCGGGCATTAAAGTTGCCGAATATCTTACTGAACTACCTACCAAACAAATACTACAGCAAAAATTGCATCAGGCAATAGAGATTTCGAAGAAGCATATTGAGAATTGGATATGAGCGGTTTTTTACTCGTAGCTGGAAGCTACGCTTAAACGTGCTGCCGGGTTTGGTTTGCAAATACAGCAACTATTACTTACTTTTGCCGTTAGTAACGAAAAACGGTAGTATGATATTGTCTTTCGGTTCAAAGGAAACCGGCAAAATATGGGAAGGTGAAAGGGTAAGCAGGTTCCCGATGGAGATACAGGAAATTGCCCGGCGTAAGCTAAGAATGCTCAGCAACTCGCAAAATATTGCTGATTTGAAAATTCCGCCATCAAACAGGTTGGAAAAGCTGAAAGGCAATTGGAAAGATTTCTATTCAATCAGGATAAACGACCAGTGGCGGATTATTTTTAAATGGAACAACGGCCATGCATCAGACGTTGAAATTATTGATTACCATTAAAATGGAAATGCTATGAAGAGGCTAAAAAACATACATCCCGGCGAAATACTTGTAGAGGAGTTTTTGTCACCTATGGAATTGACCGCTTACCGGCTTGCCAAAGACATTGGCATACCTCAAACCAGGGTATCGGAAATTATAAAGGGAAACAGGGGCATTTCGGCTGATACAGCTCTAAGGTTATCCAAATACTTCGGTAACTCAGCCAAATTCTGGCTGGGCTTGCAGGCTGATTATGATTTGGAGGAAGAGAACAATAAGAAGCGCGAAGAATTGCTTGTTATTAAACCGTTTAGAGATAAGGCCGCGTAAGGATTTTACGCGTAGCTGAAGGTTACGGCATAGCAGCGCATAGCTGGAAGCTACGCTCAAATGGGGATTTTTTTAGCTGTTATAATGCGGTTATTTCCGGTTGCCAGGCAACTCCTGTAAACGGTTAAATGACATATCCATGTTTTGGGCAGCGGGCATTTTAAGCACCATGTCGCGCTGGGCTACTGATTCGTATATTACATGCATACTCAGCTTGCTGGTTTCATCGGTCAGTTTTTCAAAGTCATACGCTTCAAGCTGCACGCCCATGGGTGCGCCTTCCACTTCGAACGTTCGGATTATTTTCTGATCGGGTATCAAATCGTGTATTACACCATGGGTAACAGCCACCACTTTGCCTTCAGGACCGCTTATCTGCATTTGGTAGCTGCCGTGTTTGCCCATTGCCGATTTCAATATTTTTGCTGTTGTATTCGGGGGCGTTTTCCATTGCACAATAATTTCGGGGTCAACGTATGCTTTAAAAAGCAGTTCAACAGGTAAATCAAATTCCCTGGTTATCAGCAAATCGTGTTTGCCATCTTCGGCAACCAGTTTGGTTTTCAGGTCCATGGTAGTTTATTTTTTGGTTTTAGAAGCTTTTTTAAATCAAATCAAAGTGCAGTTTAACACAAAGAACACAAAGGGAAATACCAGTACAAAGGCCACAAAGAATATTTTTTTGTGTTCCCTGCCTACCGGCAGCCAGGTTTGTATTAACCTTTGTGTTCCCTGCCTACCGGCAGCTACGGTTTGGACACATCTTTTCTAT
>PMXD01000105.1 GCA_003165895.1 Bacteroidota bacterium
TAATCCATAACTCACGTTAAATATTACAGTCCCTCCTTCTGCGAAATTAAATCTACCCAGCCTTGTAGTTTTTCCGGCAGTGGCGGCGATTCCCTGGTAACACCTAATACGGCAAAGGCCTCTTTTGGTTTTAAATGGCCTGCGGGGCTGCGCACCAGGCCCTCAATATAAGTGTGTGCATACACTTCGTTGTTTACATAAAAAATGTGTTCTAAATAAAACCGCCGGTCGTTCCAATGCACCATGCGGGTTACCAACCTTACCCGGCTAAAGGCTTTGATTGATTTTTTATAGCGCATGGTTTCGGCGGTAGTAACCGGTACCCAGGCCCTTTTAAGTGCGGCATTTTTAAATTCTGAATTAAACAAAAAATTCCATCGGGCTAAGCCCATATAAAGCGCATAGGTTTGCGTAAACATGCGAGAGAAATCGGTGTCAATTAGAGGTATAGCCCAAAACGTAAGTTCAAAATCTTCCAGCAGGTCTTTTTTGCGTGAGAGGAGGCTTTTGAGGAGGACGAGGATGAAGCGGAGGCGGTACATGGTGCGACATTTAGGATAAGCATAGATAATGCTTTGTAAAGTTTAAATGTCCTTCTTATTCCTGGGGTATATTTTTGCTTTTGCAGTATTCTTCAACCTCCGTATCGTTTGCAAAATACTTATCACAGAACTCATTAAGCTCCTTTTCCGTTGATTTATAATAGCGTTCTTCAGCAGTCATTAGCTTTTCCGTTTGTTCTATAAACCGCTCAAATTCTTTGTTGATTTTGCACAACTTGTCAATTGTTTTAAAGTCTAAATCGCGGTATTTCGGTTGAAATAAAATTTTACTCCGATAAGGATTAGCATTAAGTTCAATTATTCCAATCCCAAATGATTGATTTAATCTTTCTATTTCTTCAGTTAAGCTATCACTAAACTCAAGTGCAACCAAGTATCCATAATTTGCCCAACTTGAATTTGAAACTGCTTGGAAAAAGGCTTTTTTTAATTCAGCATCGCTATTAATTTCTTTCTTCAGCTCATATGAACTTAACTTAAAGGTCTCGACGCTATTAATTGATTTAAGAAAGTTTTGGCTCGTCTTATTTTGCAAATTCAAGAAACGAATGCCCACCATATCTGGGTGTGTCCAAATTTGATTGTTATCCTTCCCGTATATTGATTGTTCGTGAAAAATTGTTTTTGAGTAAATACCTACGTTTTTTAAATAACTAGCCAAGAGCTTATGTAAATCCCTTTCGTCATAGGTTTTTGTTTTGTCCGCTTTCTTCGCTTCCCCTTCCGAGGCCAACGCTATAGTATCAAGAGGAATGTTTTGCTCATTCTTGGTTAAATAGTAAGAATAACTTCCACCGGCTTCTTTTATTCTTTTCACTCTGGTATCGCCGCTTCTAATAAAATCGCCTAACTGCGCCGAAACCGTGGTGGCCGGAGTTTTTGCCGGACCAAAATCATAATAGGCTTTTGACGCTATATGATTATAGATGTCCATATAATTGGTTACTCCACTAATCTCGTCCAAGCTTTTTAAAATCGCTTCTTTTATGGTCATTGCAATATTGGTTTTTTGAATAAATATATCATTTGGCGACCTTAATAAATCTCAAATTTAGTTTATCCAACTAATTATTCTATAAAAATCATTCTTACTGCACTTTGTAACTCGCTTTCCTAAACCATGGCTGGTATTTTGCCCCCTCATTTATCATACAACCCATCCTTGCTTCCCTAAGATTCCTCGTTGCCTCGGAATGACAAACGTGTGGTTTTGTCTGCCACAGTACCATTTGTCATTCTGAACGATAGTGAAGAATCTTAAAGGAGCAACGATGGACAAATTGGGTGCGATAGGCTATGGAAAACACCTTTCGGTACAGCATATTGAACCAGGCGAATAACTGTGCTAAACAGCAAAAAGCAAGCAAGCCTGAATTGATTCTGCATTTATGCGCGGATACGCTTTAAGCAATTGCTCCGAAGATTCTCCCGCTGCAAGCTTTTCCAATATTAAATCAACGGGAATACGGGTTCCTTTTATTACCGCCTTGCCAAATAATATTTCAGGGTCTGATGTTATATGTTCATTCAGATTCATACATCAAAGGTACTTGATTAGACTCATAAAGCAAAACAGCCCCAACAATTACTTGTCAGAGCTGTTCAACTATAAACTGAAATCTCTCATTTAACTAAGTCGTTCAGTTTGTCCATATTTAAAGTGCGCAGGTTCTTTTTATTTTTTACATCCTTAACGGCTTTTAAAAGCTGTTCCCGGTTAGCTTCGCTTTTAAGCAGATATTCCGTTTCGTCTTCCTTTACCTGCACGGTAACTTCCAGGTCTTTCCCTTTATACAGTTTTTTGATTGTATTAATAAAGTCCTCGTTCAGTTCATTAGCGTTTAGCCGGTATGTCAATTCCATGAGACAAATATTTATGCTAAGATAAGGAAAAAGGATTGGTTGGTTTTTATTGCCATCATACGGGTGCATATCAAATTGTCGCATCCGCAACAGCCGACCCCTTCCGTCCCNNAAAACAGCCCCAACAATAACTTGCCAGGGCTGTTCAACTATAAATTGAATTATTATTTTCTCGATTTATGCATTACGTAATCCCCCTTTTTTATTGGCCGTCTTCCGCGCAATGGCAGATTGTACCAATAAATCCATGCGCTCACGTTTTTAGACCCCATTTTTATTGTTTCCTTTTTGCGTATATATTCGGAGTCCACCAGGTTATTGGCATCAAATCCCTCATATTCATCCAGCTTATTAATTAATTCTCCCCAATTTTTCTGATCCACTTCGTACACTTCGCCAACGGTAACTTGCTTCTTGTCGTTACCGGGCTTAGCACCGGGATACTGGCCTAAATCATACAAACGGGCATTAAGTTTTCTCGGTCCTATCCTCTTTGAACTGCTTTTTAATAAATTGAAAAACTCGTTTTGTGAGCCACTTCGAAGGGTTCCATAAACAAATATGCGCTGTTTCGTTTCTTCTCTCATAGAATACTATTTTTTCGCAAATGAGTCTAATTCGTTAGCCAGGTTTTCAAAACCATTTTTTTGCAAATATTCCATTATCCCATCTACAGATCTTATATGNNCTTATATTCCTTAGGTAATAATCAAATAACATTTTAACTTCATTTCGTTTAATTTGTTTTAGTTTCATCAGGGTCATAATAAACTCGAAAAAATTCAGGTAATCAGTAAAACTGTCTTCTGAAGGCAACCCTTCCAGTTCTTTAATGCTGACCGAAGAGCCATTATCAAGCATTGTTCTGCAACTCTTGTATGTTTCGTTCTCATAAAATTTCTCATAAAGGCTTTTCAGCCATTGTGCCCGTTTAACACGATTGTTTTCAGTAAATTAATAAAGCGCCCAGACCGCAGCGCCAAGCGGCCCTAAAACCTTTAAACAATCAACAATACTTCCAAAATCTATGCCGTTGCAACATGTGCAATAAGTAATACAACAATATGTCATTTGCTTAGAAGCTGTTTAAAA
>PMXD01000184.1 GCA_003165895.1 Bacteroidota bacterium
GAGGGCAGGGTGAGGATTGTATTAGCAATTTGTATTACCCCATCTTCAATTGCCAGAGGCGCCAACATTTACAACCTTTACTTTTGGTTGTGCACTATTACCGGTAACCTTAAAAACAAAATGCACATTATCGGGTACATTCATAAAGCCTGAAAGTAAATTTTGTGCCATGCTGGCTATGGAACCAAACTCCTTAACCGGAACATCCAAAGCAATATCAGCATCTATGATCTGGTTTACATAGTTTGTTCCCTTAAAATTTAGCTTATAGCCATTGGTGAACTTAATGTCGGTCGGGTCAATGGTCACATTGCCGTTTTTAAAATGAAAGGCACTCTGTACATTTTTGGCCTCCAGGTGATCCAGCGATTTTACTTTGGCCAGCTTTCCAATCTCCATTAAAACCGGCATTTCGTTAATTTTCAAATCCGGATAATGCAGGTTGCCATTGGCGATAAGTGCGTTAAAATTTAAGCTATGGTCGGCCTTCAGTTTCCCATTGCCCGAAATATCCCCTGAAAAACCACCACTTAAATATTTCAAAGCCGGCACTGTTTTTTCGGGGTCATCAATGGCTTTATAAACCTGCGCAATATCAAGGTTGTTCGCCTTCATGTCAAAATCAACATTGGCCTGTGGCAGATTGTAGTTGTAACAGGTTCCGTTTACAACTACATTGCCGCCAAGTATATTAGCGTTCACATCTTTAATGTGAATTGCTTTGGCAATACTTTCAACGGTGCCATGCACGTTACTGAATACAAGCTTATCATCATAAACTTTATTGGCCGCAACATGAATTACAAATTCAACATCAGGCGCTGCACCACTTTTCATATTTTCATTACCGGCAATACCGGTGTGTGTATCAGGTTTTGGGTCAGCGGCCTTCGCTCCTTGCGGTTTGCCCGCCCATTCTTTCAGGTTTATTGAATCAGCGTTTATGGCAAGCTNNCCGGTTAACTGATACAAGGAAATAAAAGCAGGCACTACCGAAAAAGCTGCCTCATTTATTTCTAAGGCAGCAGGCCAATCATTTTTTTGAAAAGAAATATTTTTAGCAAGCAGTTGGCCGGAAGCCTGAATATTTTTATAGTTTTTGTGGTCAAGGTCATTTTTGCGTCCGTTGAATTTCAGGTCAGCATGCAATGCTCCACTTAATTGTTTTACATCGCTGCTGTTATAAAATTGAAAAACAGTTGCCAGGTTAATGTCACCCTTCACTTCGGCAGTTATATTGGCGTTAGAGGAAGGTGTTGTAACTAATATGCGCGCGTTAGCAGAATCATTTCCTGTTTGAACAGAAAACCGGGAAACCTCAACAACCGCCGAATCCATAGGCCCTGATGGTTTAACGAGGCTGGCATCAACATAAATATGTTTAAGGGCCTGGGCAAAATCCGGCTTTTGCAATTCGCCATCTCTGACTTTTAGTTTAAAGGAAACTGCCGGGCCTTGCTTGCTGTTGCTTACTCCTTTTATAGTTCCCTGAAAGGAAAAACTGCCGCTTGATTTAAGCTGGGCATAACTGCTATCGTTAAATCCCGGTATAACCGAAAGCAAATCTTTAAAAGCAGAATCAGCCGATTGAATAGCCAGGTTAAAATCCTGTCCTTCAGTTGTATTTTTGAATGAGCCTCTTAGCAGCAATTGAAGTTCATTAAACGCAATCCGGTTTTCTTTAATCCGATAGTCATGGGTATTATTTTCAGATGAGAATTGGACGGCTGCATCCAGTTTTACATTTTGCAAATAAGAAATTCCCCCGGCCCGGTAACTTAGCGCCTTAATCAGGGTACTGGTATTGTAATCAGCCCCATCCTTATTTATGCTTTGTCCTCCGTTAAAATTCAAATCAGCGGCAACAAAAAGCGTTCTTGCACTATCATTTCTGAATTCCAGATAAGCATCTTCAATTTTCCAGTTATTAACCTGAAATAAAAAAGTGCTATCAGAAACCGCCGGGCCTCCTCCTTCAGCACCCGGCGAAATAGCAGGTACGGGTTTGAGGATATCCCAATTTGCCCGGCTATTGCCGTTTACACTTAGTTTTAATGACGGGCGAAGCAGGTTTAAAGAAATAACTTTATACCCCCGACCGGTAATAATGCCTATAAGGTCTACGGTAAAACTAAAGTCCTTTGCTGCAGCCAAAGTATCGCCTTCAAACTCCTGCTGGCCAATTACTATAAAATCCTTTAATGACACAGTCAGGTTGGGAAAACTGTGAAGCAAAGAAATACTAAGGTCCTGATACTCAACGCGGGCATTAACCCGGTCATTTAATTCCGTTTTTACCCTATAGCTAATCTGCTTTTTGAAAACAACAGGAAAGGAGAATAGAAATATTACAATCAATAAAAGCCCTGCCAATAAAACCATTAAAATCCTTTTCACCATAGTATCTGTTGCTGATTTATTCTACCGTTTTAAGTTGCTAAGTTAATCAACGCAGGGAAAGGTGTAACAGCATAGAGAATAAGATAAATAGAGGAATAATTAACCACCACGGTTGAAGATATAATATCCCGCTCTCCTATTTCTTTTTAACAGCACTTAGGATGTACATGAAGCGCAAAGTCAGCACGTTATTGTATTCGCCGTGTATTTTGGTTTCATAAATATACCTGTCTTCAACGCCCCTGAAGGGTACCATGGAATACGAATACTTTAACCCTATGGCAAATTGCTTTTTGATAATAAAATGTAAGGCAGCAAAAGCTTCAACATCAACCTTTTTGGGCTGAGGCTGAACTGTATCCGTAATATTCTGGCCCAGCTCATTTCTTTCGGAATAGGTTACCAGCATCGATATGTTCATACCGGCGCTAAACATAATTATATCTTTGTCGTGAACGTTAATGGCAATAGGTATCTGGGCATAGTTGAGTTTTACATCATACAAATTAGCCCGGTCAATAAAATTGGCTTGTGCGCCCATCATAGAGTATTCAATCTCCATACTGGCTGAAAGATACTTATGAAACCTCACCAAAACACCCCCGCCCCCAACAAAGCCTACTTTATTATACCCGGCGTAAGCATCGCCGTCTATCTGCGCAAAGTTAACACCTGCATCAAAAAGCCCGTGGAACAAACCATTTCTTTTCCAGTCATCAGCAGCAGTTTTACCGTCCGACTGAAATAGTTTTTTTCTGGCTTGCCTGGGTGGAGCAACCTCGTCAGAATCCTCTCCGTTTTGGTTCTGTGCAACAGTATCTTTGCGCACCGGCTGTGTAGTATTGGTACCGGTATTGCTTAATGAAGATTGTGCAAGCAAAAAACCGGGTAAAAAGTATATCAACAATAATAACCCCTTCCTCATAATGCGCTAAAGTGCAAAATTATAATTTCATAGTGCCTTGGATAATATCTTAACAAATAAAAAACGACTACGCAACTGGTATGAAACAGAATAGAACGAAAACTAAAAGCTCCAATGAAGCCTTGCACCAAAAATATCGACAGGGCCACGGGCCCGGTTAAATGCAGGATTACTGACTAACTGGTAATCAACAGTTGCGTGAATTGTTTTCCAGACATGAAAGTCATAATAAATTTCGGCCACCCGCTCCGGGCTATAGCTCAAATTGCCATCACCGTCTAATATATCGGTACCCCCGGCTTTGAGGAAATTCTGGTTAGCCTTCGAAGCACCGCTAATGATGTAAACAACGCCAAAGGCATCTTCGGGCCGGAGCCATGCCACGCCTTTCACACTCGCGCCCAATGAAGCCGTCCAGTTAACATCTGTAAACGTAAACGCCTCTAATTGGCCGTTATTCCAGCCAAGGCGCGAAAAAAGACCCACGTTGTTTGCTACTTCCTGTTCACAGTTCAACCCAAAACCATATTTTAAGCGGTAGGCGTGTGATGCAGCCGGTATCGTTATTCCCGCGCCCTGGCCCAGGTTTGCAGCCGGGGGGTCAGCCAGTAGCATGGCAGTAGCCACCTTGTAGCTCGCAAAGTCAGCCTCATCCAACCAGGGCATAAACCGGATGGCCCCCGGACGGGCTTTTATATTATAACGGTATTCAAACTCCGCCATCATGGCCCACGCCTTAAAAAACGGCCCATCGCTTCCGCGTTCCGGCCACATCAGTATCTGGTCGTCTGCAGTAAACGAATTTTTGGCAGCCGGCATTTGGAAAAACCCGTAACGCAAACTCCAGTTGGGCTGGTTTAAGTCTATAGCAAGCCCGGTGACATACCCTATTTGATCCTCACCGTAATCCCATGCCAGGTTAGCCATAGTTGCCCAGTTCATAAACTGGGTATGTGGGTCTTTAGCGTAGGTATTGTCGTCACAAAAATCAAGGGGGGTCATCCGGCCAACGGTGATGGTAATCCTCTTTATATCCTGTTTACCTGCAAGTGTAAGCTGGTCATCAGCTATATCTTCTTTTTCGCCGCCCAGGCCAATGGTTTGTCGAATAAACAAATGTGCAAACGTGAAGTTTGGAAATGCTGTCCCGGCTTTATATGCATCCCCGTTCGGAAACGCCTCAATGCCAAAAGTCTGGGTAAGCCCGAAACCCTGCCAGGTCAAAAATTCCATGTGCGCTTCAGCACCAGGCCATAACCGCACGCCGGCGAAAAAACTAAGGGTTGCCGTCTCCTGTATCTCGCCATTACTGTTCAGGCTATTCCAACCTGAGTATTTGGCAGGAAATCCAGGGTCGCCCTGTCCTATAAAAGTGTTCTGAACGTGGAAGTTAAACCTGTGCAATAATTTTTGATGCGCAGCTTTTGTTGAATCAGATTGCAAAGCATACACGTTTAAGATAGAAATAAGAAGAGAGATAATTGTAAAAAAAACTTTCATGGACTTTATAATTTTACTTGCCGAAACATAATACTTCGATAAGCAAAATTATAAAATTAGGTCAGACTAACAAATTTATTTAGTCTTTCAATGCAAATAGGGGGGAATCCCTGGTTCATGCTTTTACAATTCCGTTCCCTGTTGAGAAGGAAACAATTCAGGGGCACTTTCCCAAAAAAGTGGGTTAGGAAGGTTAACTGCCAGTTCAATTAAAGCAAAAAAGGCTATTCAAAAGCCTGGAAAAGATTATCAGGGTCACCAGATATTTAAAATTCCAGGTGCACTCTCAATCCCGGCACATGCACCGGCCCCCGAGCCTTATTATAACCGGGATTTGCTATAAACTGATAATCGGGTGATATAAATACAAATTTTGCCAACTGAGCGTTATAAAACACTTCAAGGATTGTTTCACGGCCATAGTTTAATGCACCATCGCCAATAATAAACCCATACCCTCCCAATTCAAGATATTGACGTTGCAGGTTCGAAAGCCCGTTTGATACCAATGCAACTCCAAAATTATCCATCGTACGTTTCCATAAAGTGCCTTTCATTAACATGCCTAACTGGAAGTTGTTATCAATTTGGGTAAATGCCCAGTCAGCACTGTGGCCATCGCTCCAGTTACCACGGGCAAATACGCCAATACCATATCCTAAATCCTGTTCCAGGTTTAACCCAAAGCCATACTTAATGCCGCCAAAAGTATCCCACGTAGTCTGGCCTGATATAATACCTTCCAGGTAATTAGCCTCAGCAGTGTCGCCTGTTTCCATAGCGTTTATCACCTCCTTAAACTTAGGTGCGCGCGTAAAATTGATAAAACCCGTTAACCGCATAACACCGGCATGGCCCTTGTAACTCCAGTCTTTTTCAAATTCTGCAATTTCAGAATTGGCTTTGTTTAATTGCCAATCCATAGGTAAGCCATTGGCTATGCGCGGCACCATTACAGCAGAAAACCTGACAGCCCATAAAGGTTTAATAGCCTCTATCACAAAACCAGAAGTATATCCCCTTGTATCTGCCGGAAAATCCCAGGAACCACTCACCATTAACGACCAGTTAAGAAACTGCGAGCGTGCATCATGATTATAATGATTGTCATCAAAAAAATCTGATAAGCAAAACTTACCTACCGTAATCACAACTCTTGAAGTTGGCACTTTACCGGCCAGCTCATTTATATCGGTAGACTGCACGTCGTAATCACTGCCGCGTAGTTTAATAGTTTGCTGTATAAACAACCTGGCAATAAATGGCGTAGGTTGCGGATTGCCCACCCGGTAAATCTCACCATTTGGAAACCCGGCTACACCGTGTGCCCCGCTTAAACCGTTTCCACCTGAAATTTCAGGGTTAACATAAATAGCAGCTCCTTTCCAAAGTTTCCTGCCTAAAAAAATTGTAGAGGTAAGTGACAATGCACCGGCAGCTTTATTGCTTAAACTATTAACACCAGAATAATCTGCATGAAAAGCCGGATGATATTGATAAACCGTTGTAATCTGTGCGTGGATAGTCCAATTGGCAACTGAGTCCTTTTTACCCAGGCGGTCGTTGCCTATTAAGCGGCTAACTACATTGTCTTGCTGAGCAAAAGCATTTTGCGACAGGATAAATGTTAATAGAAATAATTGACAAATCTTTTTCATTGGTTTAATCCGAAATTCGAATGCAATAAACAAATAGCGAACAACTTAGCACAGGCTAGTTGTTCCGCTTTATAATGATAGCTGAACAGTATTATAACCACTGCCCAAACCTGCGGATAAACCAGCCTTTTACAACCTGCGTTAATGCACAATACGCAAACAGAATAACTATCAGGTAACCAAAATAACTCAGTGGAAGCGGCTCCAGCTTTAAAGCACTTGCAAAAGGCGAAAATGGTATCCAGATTCCAATTACCATTATAAGCGAGGTAAGCGCCACCACCGGTGCAGTGGCCCAGCTTTGTATAAACGGTATCTTCCGGGTGCGTATCATGTGCACAATCAATGTTTGCGATAACAGGCCTTCAATAAACCAACCCGATTGAAACAAGGTCTGTTTTGCCGGCGTATTTGCTGCAAAAACAAAGAACATTACAGCGAACATTGCATAGTCGAATATGGAGCTGATGGGCCCTATAAAAAGCATAAACTTGCTTATACCCCCGGCATCCCACTTCTGTGGGTTATCAATAAACTCTGCATCCATACTATCCCATGGAATTGAAATCTGCGAGATGTCATACAGCAGGTTTTGCACCAGGATATGCACCGGCAACATGGGCAGAAAAGGCAGAAACATACTTGCGCCCAATACGCTGAACATGTTACCAAAATTGCTGCTCGCAGTCATTTTAATGTACTTGATAATGTTACCAAAAGTACGGCGGCCGTAAATAACACCTTTGCGCAGTACCATCAGGTCGTTCTCCAATAAAATAATATCTGCACTCTCTTTGGCAATATCCACAGCAGTATCTACCGATATGCCCACATCCGCGTCGCGCAAGGCGGCTGCGTCATTAATACCATCACCTAAAAAACCAACTGTGTGCCCTTTAAATTGCAGCATCTTTACAACCCGCGATTTCTGCACCGGGTTTAGTTTCGCCAGGATTGAAACATCATCAATCCTGTCCTGCAGTTCCTTATCAGTCATGTGCTCCAGCTCACTGCCAAGTAAAATGTTGGTAACAGGTATGCCTACCTCCCTGCAAATTTTCTTAGTTACAATTTCATTATCACCGGTTAACACCTTTACCGATACACCCAGCTTTTGCAGGGCCATAATAGCGGTTTTAGCCGATGGCTTGGCAGGGTCCAGGAAACCGATAAAGCCGGTTAGCACCATATTGCACTCGTCAGCCACAGTATAGGTTAGTGGCCTTTCTTCATATTGCTTAACGCCTACAAGTAAAACACGAAGGCCATCTTCATTCAATTTGTGGGTAATGTCAATAATCTTCGCTTTCAAAACATCATCTAACGGAATAATGTCATCCGTTTCAAATTGTATCTGGCTGTCTTCGCCGGGGTCAATTGCATGGCTGCAGATACTCAGCATTTCTTCCACCGCCCCCTTGCAAATCAGGAAGTGCTTATCATTTTGTTGGTGTTCAAGAATAACTGACATACGGCGCCGCTGAAAATCGAATGGAATCTCATCCACCTTCACATAATCCTCATCTACTTTCAATTCCTTGTATAAGTCAACGTGCTGTAATACCGCCACATCCAGCAAACTTTTTAATCCGGTTTGATGGAAGCTATTCAGGTAAGCCCATTTCAATACTTCATCATCATCATGCCCATAAACGTTCAAATAGCGCTCTAACACAATTTTATCAAGCGTTAAAGTGCCGGTTTTATCAGTGCACAAAATATCCATGGCGCCTATGTTCTGTATCGCATTTAAACGCTTAACCACCACCTTGCGCCTGCTCATATTTACGGCGCCTTTGGCAAGGTTAGCAGTTACAATCATAGGCAGCATCTCAGGCGTTAAACCTACGGCTACAGATAATCCGAACATAAATGCTTCTATCCAGTTACCCTTACTGAAGCCGTTTACTAAAAATACCAGGGGCACCATTACAAACATAAACCGTATCAATAACCAGCTAACACTGTTAACCCCCTTGTCGAAACTGGTCTCAGCTCTTTTGCCCACCAGCGATTTTGCCATACTACCAAAGTAGGTATGCCCACCGGTGTTTACCACTACGGCTGCAGCAGTTCCGCTCACCACGTTGGTACCCATAAAGCAAATGTTCTCCAACTCTAAAACTGACTTGCTGCCTGCATCCGGAATTACCTGTTCCTTTTTCTCGACCGGCATGGCCTCACCGGTTAGCATGGCCTGGCTAACAAATAAGTCTTTCGATTGCATAATGCGCATATCGGCAGGCATCATGTCGCCGGCTGACAGGTAGATGATATCTCCAGGCACTAATTGCTTAATATCAATTTCGCTTTTGCCGGTGCCCTGGCGAAAAACGGTGGCCGTGGTAGTAACCAGAGATTTTAACTTTTCAGCCGCTGCGTTGCTTCTGAATTCCTGTATAAAGCGCAGCAGGGAGCTTAGCATTACCATAATAGAAATAACTATTACAGTTTTGTAATCACGGTCTTCAGGTGCTGCCAGCAGCACGTCCATAATAAACGAAATGGTAGCAAGCACCAGCAATACCACAATAAAAGGATTGGCAAAGGCACTCAGCAACTGTATATACCATGCAGGTGCTTTCTCATGGCTAACTTCATTGGGGCCGAATTTCGCCCCCTTTTTCTCTACTTCTTCTTCATTCAAACCACTATCCCTGCTCTCCAACAGTATTAGAAACTCAGGTTTTTCAATAGCTGAAACCTTTTTCAGCAAATCATGAGATGCAGTATCGGCCGCTTGTTGCGGGTTTCCACCATGGAGCTTGTCTATCAGCTTTTCTTTGGTAATTGTTGTCATACCATATCCCTCCTTTTATTTAAGTGAGTGAGTGATAAAAATGGATGAATTTGATAAGAGAAATGCAGGCCTCTCCCGGGCATTGAAGTTCTTGCATTTACCCTCTCTATCACTTGCGATGGAGAGGATGGCTGCACGGAGTGCAGACGGGGACAGGCTTGTATTAAATTTGTTTGAGAGAAAAGAAAAAGGCTTACCACTCCGGTTATTTTACAAACCGAATGATGAATAAACAGCGCCTGCTTGTTGACATGCAACAAAAGCGGGTTTACCCCCGCATATTGCAATTTGGGTAAGCTTAACAGCATTTGATTGACTGTTTAAATGTTTAATATAACTGGGACCAGCGTCCATTTTAATTGTTTACTTTTTCTTTACGGGCGCAAAAGTAGAAATGTTTTCAAAACAAAAAAACCTTCGATGATTTAAAAGTGTACTCTCCTGTATCTTTTTTACAGCCGTTAACTTAGGGTTAAATACAAGGGGACGCTGATTTATTATGATCATTACGATTAACTGCAATTATTGAAATTAGTTGCATTGGTTGGGCGCATACCATATTGTCGCAGTTCATTGCCGTCTGCTTTAGCTGACGGTTTAGGATAGTTAGAATATTGGCTTTAGCCGAAAGGGTCTTTTGGCTAAAGCCGGTGTCTTATGTCAGTACAATCCGTTGGCTGAAGCCAACGGCAATAAAATATGCTACAATTTAGTATACACCCGATTGGTTGATGATTTTCCAATCTAAATACCTTATACTTACTACTCAATACTACTCGTAATGCATGTAATAAAACGATTTAACGTAAGGGTTTACGGCATATTGATAAACGACCACAACCAGGTACTGGTAGCTGATGAGGCTTTTACCAACGGAACCCGGGCCACAAAGTTCCCCGGCGGCGGTTTAGAGTTAGGCGAAGGATTGATTGAAGGCCTTGTAAGGGAGTTTAAAGAAGAATGTGGTATTGATGTTGAGGTGACTGAACACTTTTACACCACCGATTTTTTTCAGCCTTCGTTTTTTGATACCAATAGCCAGATAATAAGCGTGTATTATTTATGTAAGAGTAAGGAGTGCGATAAAATAAAAACTTCTGATGTTAAGTTTGATTTTGTGGTAGAGGATGGAAAGGAAGCGGAATCGTTTAGGTGGGTGAATGTTGCCGCCATTGGGAACGAAACAAGTATAACCCTACCTATTGATGTGGTAGTGCAGGGAATGTTGAAAGGAAAATTATTGTAGGGCAACCCTCGCGGTTGCCCTTGTGCGGTGTGCTGTAATCTCATTTTGCCGGATAACTGGTGCTTACCAAATTGTCGGCACAGGGCAAACGCCCTCACGGATAGGTTTTCTTGGGACTTTTGCGACAGGTAGGACACTTGGTTTGCAAGTCCCCAATGTCTCACAAGTCCCACGAAAAAAATTACATGATACGCGGAAAGGGCACCCGCAAGGGGTGCCCCTACGGGCCTTTAATCGTTTAATTTCAGCACCGCAATAAATGCCTCCTGCGGCACTTCTACTCTACCAAACTGGCGCATTTTCTTTTTACCCTTTTTCTGTTTTTCCAAAAGTTTACGCTTACGGCTTATATCACCGCCGTAACATTTGGCAGTAACATCTTTACGCATGGCTGAAATGCTTTCGCGGGCAATTATCTTAGAGCCAATAGCGGCCTGTATAGGAATCATAAACATCTGCCGGGGTATTATCTCTTTCAGCTTCTCGCACATCTTACGGCCAAAATCTTCGGCCTTGCTGCGGTGAATCATAGTACTAAAAGCATCCACTTGCTCAGCATTTAAAAGTATATCCAGTTTAATCAAATCTCCGGGGCGGTAACCTATAGGATGATAATCGAATGATGCATATCCCCTTGATATTGATTTCAACCGGTCGTAAAAATCAAATACAATTTCAGCTAATGGCATTTCAAAAACCAGCTCAACGCGGTCTTCGGTCAAATAACTTTGATTGATAAGTATACCCCGTTTATCCATACAAAGGCTCATAATAGAGCCTATATACTCCGGCTTGGTAATCACCTGCGCACGGATATAAGGTTCTTCCAAACGGTCAACACGCGTCAGGTCGGGCATATCTGCCGGGTTGTGTATTATCAGTTCACTTCCGTCGTTCAGATAGCAGTTGTAACTAACCTGCGGAACGGTGGTAAGTATGCTCATGTCATACTCCCGCTCCAAACGTTCCTGCACAATTTCAAGGTGTAACAAGCCCAGGAAACCGCAACGGAAACCAAAGCCCAGGGCTATGGAAGTTTCAGGCTCCCAAACCAGGGAAGCGTCATTGAGCTGCAGTTTCTCCAGCGAATCGCGCAAATCAGAAAAATCATCATTATCCAGCGGATATATGCCGGCAAATACCATGGGCTTCACATCTTCAAAACCATGTATGCCTTCTTTGCATGGGTTATCTACCAGGGTAATAGTATCGCCAACCTTAATCTCCTTGGCATTTTTCACTCCGGTTACAATGTAGCCTACATCACCGGTCTTAACCGATTGATGCGGCTCGAGGTCGAAACGTAAACAGCCAACTTCGTCTGCAACATAATTAGCTCCGGTGTTTACAAAGTGAACCTTGTCATTTTTGTGCAGCTCACCATCCATAACGCGGAAATAGGCAATTACTCCCCGGAATGAATTGAACATCGAATCGAATATCAACGCCCGTAAAGGAGCTTTGGGATCGCCCTTCGGTGCAGGCAACCGGTTAATAATGGCATCGAATATTTTATCAACTCCCTCACCAGTCCTGCCACTGGCACGGATAATATCTTCCCGCTTGCAGCCTACCAATGCCATCATTTGGTCTTCAACCAGTTCAGGATTGGCGCCCGCCATATCTATTTTATTAATGATAGGGATAATGGTTAAACCCTGGTCAACCGCTAAATATAAATTTGAGATAGTTTGCGCTTGTATACCCTGCGAGGCATCAACTAATAATAAAGCGCCCTCACAGGCAGCAAGGGAACGCGAAACTTCATAACTAAAATCCACATGGCCGGGGGTATCAATCAGGTTCAATACATACTGTTTACCTCCCCATGCAAAATCCATCTGTATAGCGTGGCTTTTAATAGTAATGCCGCGTTCGCGTTCAAGGTCCATGTTATCTAACACGGTATCCATCATGTTTCGCTCACTGATAGCTTTGGTGGTTTCAATTAAACGGTCAGCCAAAGTAGACTTACCGTGATCAATATGCGCTATGATACAAAAGTTACGTATGTTTTCCATCGGGGGGCGAAGATAATTGAATTAGGGAAATGGAGGGATGGGATATTAATGCAGGGCAGCAATGAAATAAACGCCTCAAAAACAAGGGTTTCAGAACGCCCGAATATATTCCTTACGTAAGTGCTTGACAAAAGTTTCATTTGGTTGTATATTATTTTCAAACGCACAAAGAAACCATGAAAACAATTATCCAAACAATCGCTACCCTGGGCATTTGCTTCTTATCTTTTCAATCAGCAAAAGCAGTTACAGGCGATATTAACGGACAGGTTATTGAAAAAGAAACCATGAGCCCCGTAGCCTTTGCCGAAATAACTTTCGACAATGGTAACACCAAAACAGTAGTAAGCGCCAACGAATACGGATATTACTCAGTTAAACACATGACCGCCGGAAAATATCAGATGTCGGTAAAGTATAACAACCGCACCTTTGTAATGAACAAGGTTCGTATTCAGGATAGCTTCACCTCAGGGGTTAACTTTATGGTAAGCAATAACGGCGAACTTTCGTCAACCGTTGAAGTTGAACTTTTAAAGAAGGATAATTCAGCAAAAGCAAAAAGCTTAGGTGCATCTATCTCTGTAAAAGAAATACCTGTAAACCCTATACAGGCGCCGGCTAAAGCACTACAAGCAACCAACAAACTTAACCTATATGTTAATCCGGTTACAAACTACACTAAAATTTTAGAAGCATAATATTAAGCATTACTATCAGCACTATTTTTTGCCTTATTTCCTGACTAGAAACAAAAGCAACTTCCACCCTTATTTAAGGCCCGCCAGACTAAAAACCTTCCGGGCCTTTTGCTTTTAAAAGCATCTTGAAATAATCCTTCGCTAAAAATTTGTTTTTTCTGCAAACAGCATTTAACTTTAGAAAAGATTTTAGACACACTACAGGTTCAGCGCCTTTTAAAATCAAACAAAAAGTTTTTACTTAGTAACTAAATTTATCCGCTAACGAAACAAATCTACTAAGCCTATGCGCCAGCTAAAGATTACGAAGAGCATCACTAACCGTGAAAGCGCTTCTTTAGAGAGGTATTTGCAGGAAATTGGAAGGGTTGATCTGATATCTGCCGAAGAAGAGGTAAGATTAACCAAGCGTATTAAACAGGGCGATCAGTTAGCCCTTGAAAAACTGACCAAAGCAAACCTTCGCTTTGTAGTATCAGTAGCCAAGCAATACCAAAACCAGGGCCTAACCTTGCCAGACCTGATTAACGAGGGCAACCTCGGCCTTATTAAAGCCGCTGAGCGTTTTGACGAAACAAGGGGGTTTAAATTTATTTCATACGCCGTGTGGTGGATTCGCCAATCTGTTTTGCAGGCCCTGGCCGAGCAATCGCGCATTGTGCGCCTGCCTTTAAATAAAGTTGGTTCACTTAACCGCATCAATAAAGCCTTTGCCCAGCTTGAACAGGAGTTTGAGCGCGAGCCCTCACCTGATGAGTTGGCCACGCTGCTAAATGTTGAACTGGAAGAAGTGCAGACCACTTTGGGTGTTGCCGGAAGGCATATATCAGTTGATGCACCCTTTGCCAGCGGAGAGGATAGCTCACTGATGGATGTACTACGCAACCCCAACGCCGAAGATGCCGACCTGCAGGTGGCTTACCGCGAATCGCTGCGAAATGAAATTGACCGCTCACTTGCCACGCTTACTGATAAACAGGCCGAAGTTTTAAAACTCCATTTTGGCATAGGTGTATCGCATCCCATGAGCCTGGAAGATATAGGTATGAAATTCGACCTTACCCGCGAACGCGTTCGCCAGATAAAAGACAAGGCTATTATGCGTTTGAAAACTACCAGCAGGTGTAAGTTGCTGAAAGATTATTTGGGATAAATACAATACAAACTCACCCCATCCGCCGAGGCGGCGGACACCCCTCTCTTTGAAAAAAAGAGAGGGGAATACTAAACACATAATCGACTTGGTCGATTACCTTTACCTCGCTTATGGTTATTGATAATAAAGCTATAAAAGAGTTATGCCGTGATTTGAGGAAAAGGCAAACCCTGGCTGAACAAGTTTTATGGAAACTACTTCGTAACAGAAAATTACAGGGCTACAAATTTTTGCGGCAACATCCCCTTGCGAAAATTTCTGTTAATGGTAAAATAAGTTTCTACATCGCAGATTTTTATTGCGTGGAAAAAAGACTCGTAATTGAAGCAGATGGCCCAATACATGAAGAACGTAAAGAATACGATGCTAACCGTGATGAAGTAGTACAATCTTACAACATCCGCACAATCAGATTTAAAAACGAACTTGTAATAAATCAAACAGCGCAGGTAATAGATGAAATCCTAAAAGTTCTGGAGGCTCAAAACCCGCCAGGGTTTTGAATATGTATTCCCCCCTCTCTTTTTTTCAAAGAGAGGGGTGTCCGCGATAGCGGACGGGGTGAGTTGGCTGTTAGTGTCCCCAATACAATAACCCTCATTTTCCCACATTTACCTGTGGTATATCATCATTTTTAAAACAAAATGTTTCGCATATTCGCACCGCATTTTAAAACCTAAAATACGTTGCAATGGCAGTTAATTATGAACAGGAACTAAAGCAGTGGATCAGCAATGAAATACTGGCCCTGGAACTTCTGAACGCGGGGAGTCAGTTACAACTTGAAAAATCGGTAGAACTGGTGCTTTTCCGCCGCAAACTTTTCGATAAGCAGATAAGCTCAATTATCAACGACCATGATTTCGCTCAAAAATTTGCAGGTATTCCTATTACACTTGAAATAACCGCCAACCTGGCCCGCGCTATTTCTAAACTCAATCTGGCTCCTTCAAGAATTGATTTAGGAAGGTTAGCTCACGAATACCTGACCGAGGGCAACAACTTTAACGGATACGACCAGTTTGTTACCGCCAAACTGAAAGACCTGATAGGATTAGAGAAAAAAGTGTTGGTACCCCGCGATGTGGTTTTGTATGGTTTCGGGCGTATTGGCCGTTTGGCTGCCCGCATTTTAATTGAACACGATAGCGGTGGCCACCAGTTAAGGTTAAAAGGGATTGTAACCCGCGAACATGCCGCTGATGATCTTGAAAAACGCGCCAGCCTTTTGCGTAAAGATTCTGTTCACGGCCGTTTTGCCGGGGTGGTAGAGGCAGATAAGGATCGTAACGCTATTGTTATTAACGGGCACACCGTAAAGATGATAAGCGCAAAATCACCGGCCGAAGTAGATTACAACGCTCATGATATTAATAATGCAATCATTATTGATAACACCGGCGTTTGGAGAGATGAAAAAGGGCTGAGCGAGCACTTAAAAGCAAAAGGGTCAGATATAGTTATCCTTACCGCACCGGGCAAAGGCGATATCCCTAATATTGTTTACGGCGTTAACCACGATGGATATACGGCCGAAAAGACAAAGATATTCTCAGCTGCTTCATGCACTACCAATGCCATTGTGCCGGTCATAAAAGTTATAAAAGATACATTAGGGGTCGAGAAAGGACATATCGAAACCGTTCACGCTTATACAAACGACCAGAACCTGTTGGATAACTACCACAAAAAGGCCAGACGTGGCCGCGGCGCACCGGTTAACATGGTTATTACTGAAACCGGGGCAGGAAAGGCCGTTACCAAGATTTTCCCTGAAATGAAAGGCAAACTGACTTCAAATGCGGTGCGCGTGCCGGTGCCTAACGTTTCACTGGCTATTATTTCGCTTGAAGTGGGAAAAGTAACTTCAGTTGAAGAAGTAAACCAAATTTTACGTAATGCCTCGTTATATGGCAGCCTGTGTGAACAGATTGATTTCTCCACTTCAGACGAGTTGGTTTCGAGCGATGTAGTTGGCAACAGCCACGGCTGCGAAATTGACAGCAAAGCTACCATCGTTTCAGACGACGGAAAAAATATTGTTATTTACGCCTGGTACGATAACGAGTACGGGTACACCAGCCAGGTAAACCGTCTTGCCAAACATTTGGCGGGCGTTAAGCGTTTGATTTATTATTAGTTTTAGTTTACTGCTAACAGCGGAGAGAACGTAAGGGAGGAATGGAGATAAAAAAAGGCTGAACAGGGGGAAAACCTGTTTGTTTTAAGTCTTTTCTTTAATCTTCTTAATTCTTTGCCATCTTAGCGTCTTTGCGTTAAAAATTGCATTTTTGGCCTTTAAAATAATTAGAGCATCATGTTTGAGAATTTACAGGAACGGTTAGAAGGTGCGTTTAAAACACTTAAAGGCCAGGGAAAACTTACAGAAATAAACGTTGCAGAAACCATTAAAGAAGTGCGCCGTGCACTGGTTGATGCCGACGTTAACTATAAAATAGCCAAGGAATTTACCGATAAGGTAAAAGACACCGCCATGGGGCAAAATGTACTTACGTCCCTTCAACCCGGGCAGTTGATGGTAAAGGTGATGTATGATGAGCTTACCAAACTGATGGGTGGCAAAGAGGCCGACTTTAACATTAAAGGCAACCCCGCAGTTATCCTCATAGCCGGTTTACAAGGTTCGGGTAAAACTACTTTTACCCATAAACTGGCATACTGGCTTAAAACCAAAAAGTATAAAAGGCCTTTGATGGTTGCAGCCGATGTGTATCGCCCCGCGGCTATCGACCAGTTGATTGTATTGGGTAGCCAGATAGACATACCCGTTTACCACGAAAAAGAAAGCAAAGACCCTGTTCAGATTGCATTGAATGGTATTGCGCACGCAAAGTCCTTAGGCCTTGATTGCGTGATTATAGATACTGCAGGACGTTTAGCCGTTGACGAGGAGATGATGACGGAAATTGCCCGGATAAAGGAAAAGACCAAGCCAGACGAAGTATTGTTTGTAGTGGATTCCATGACCGGCCAGGATGCCGTTAACACAGCCAAAGCCTTCAACGACCGTTTAAATTTTGACGGCGTTGTATTAACCAAGTTAGACGGCGATACCCGCGGTGGTGCAGCTTTAACGGTTACTTACACCGTTGGCAAGCCTATCAAGTTTGTATCAACCGGTGAAAAAGTAGATACGCTGGATGTATTCTTCCCTGAACGTATGGCCAGCCGTATTTTGGGCATGGGTGATATCGTATCCTTTGTTGAAAAAGCACAGGAACAATACGATGAAAAGAAGGCCAAAGAACTGGAAGCCAAAATCCGCAAAAACCAGTTCGATTTTAATGACTTCTTATCTCAGCTTGCCCAGATAAAGAAAATGGGTAATGTAAAAGACCTGTTGGGCATGATACCCGGCATGGGCAAAGCCATGAAAGACGTTGATATTAACGATGACTCATTCAAAAAAGTAGAAGCCATCATACTCTCCATGACCCCACATGAGCGTTCAAACCCCGAAGTATTAGACGGCAAACGCAAACTCCGCATATCCAAAGGCAGCGGCAACACCATACAGGAAGTAAACCAGTTCATCAAACAATTCGACGAAATGAAAAAGATGATGAAGAGCATGCAAAAAATGAGCACTGCCGGTAGAATGATTAAGGGNNAGTAATTAGTAGTTAGACTTAATACATGCGCGGACGCCGAGACGATTCCCTTTAAAAGGCTCGTTAGCCCTGAAAGGGTGATAAGATATCAGCACAGGGTGAAGCCCTGTGTAAAAGACACACACCCCTATACAGCCCTGAAAGGGCGCAACATCAATCCCACACATAGCGCTCATCATATTCCACCTTGTACTTTTTCAAAAATGCCCGGTATTCATCCTGAAATGTTTT
>PMXD01000161.1 GCA_003165895.1 Bacteroidota bacterium
ACCTTCGGAAGGGAGACTCTGCAAGGAAGTGCTAATATTAAACCTGAACACATGAACACCTGCGCACCTGAACACCCCTACCCCACCACCCTCCAAACATTAGCCATGGCATGATGGGCTTTGGTGTTTTCAACTTTATCATATCCGGCGTGAGTTATAAGCCCTGCGTTTTTGGCGCGAACCATTACGGCTGCAAAACTGCGCAGGTGCCCGGGCATAGGCAGGTTTTGGTTTTTACAGTAGTAACGGAAATCCTCGCACTGAAAAAGGTTGGTTTGTTTCAAATACTCTTTTAGCAATGCAAAAGCGTTATCAGCCCATTTAGGTGCTTCGGTTTGGGGTGCGGTGGGGAGCGACTGGAGGAGGTTCATGTTGTGAATTTTGATTTATGATTTATGAATTTTGATTTATGAATTGTGAATTTGGGTTGGGAGTGGAGACTAGATGCAGTGCGATTTTGAATTTTGATTTGTGATTGCTGATTTATGATTGTTTGGTTTGAAGTTGAAGCTATATGCAGTGCGATGGTTTGATTGATGATTTTTATACGCTTTTTTTTAGCTGAAATATTTCCGAAATCAGCAATCATAAATCAAAAATCAAAAATCATAAATCAGCATTGCATCCCGTTATAAGTATCACTCGCCAGTTTGAATACTTTTTTGGCGTAATACGAATGCAGCCTGTTTACCAGGTATACCCGGTTTTGTATGCGTTGCTGCGCTTCCTTCCGTATATCGGGGAAGTTGGCTGCGGTTTCGGAGAGGAGGAGGCGTTTATCGCCATCTATATATACCTCCAGCTTTTCAATAATGGCCAATAATTTTTTCAGTTGCTCAAGTTTGGCGTGCCCGGCGGCGGCGGTGGTTTTGGTTTGCATGGCTTTATATTTTGGGTTTTAAAATCAGCCCCCCTTCCGTCCCCCCGAAAGGGGGAAACTAAAGGCGGTTACTGTTGCGGTTCAAAAAATGGTTGTGTGGCGCCGAAATGTTCCACCAGGTTCAGGCGGATGGGTACGTTGTGCGGTGTGCAAAATGCTTCTTCAATAAGGCGTATAATGCGGGGAGCAACGGCCTGGTTGCGGGCCAGCAGGCAACTGAAATCGCAGTAGTTGAGTGCAAAGTTACATTCGCATTTATCGTGCCCTACCTCTACGTAGCCGGTTACCACCATCCTGTCGGGCCATGATTCAAGTTCGTTTACAAACAACCGGTTAAATTGTAATGCGGCGCTCATTTGTGTAGTATTTTTATGGTTAATAAAAGGGTAAACACCGCTGCAAAAATTGCCATGGGTAACCACAGCGGGGCCAGCACCCACAGCCAGCTGCAGGTTATGTAACCGGTAAGCCTCAGGCCGGTAAGCAATAATGCCAGCAGGGCGAGGTTCCGGTTTACAGCCTGCCTGCCGGACAGGCAGGTTTCCAGTCCACGGTTTCCAGTTTTTAATTTTTCCGGCATATTTTATTTATAGGTTTAATTATTAGGGTAATCTGTTTTTTAGTTGCTGCCTGTCGCTAACTTCAAATCCTGTATTCAACTGTAAACTGCAGACCTGCCTGTCTGGCAGGCAGGCTGCAAACTGTCACGCCGCTTTTCGCGTTACTTCGCTTATTGTTTTAGTTTTCCCCTCCGGGGGACGGAAGGGGGCTGTTTTTATATAGTCTGCCACCGTATGGTAGTCGTTCATGCAACCGTTGCAGATGTAGTTTTTGATATCGTGTTTCCAGGTTATCTGGTTTATGCTTACCATTTCGCTGCAGGCTGCGCATTGTTCCTGTTGTGCACAGCCGGGGCAGTAGTCACCGGTCATAGTTTCACGCTTTTTAAGGCGGTTAATGTGGTACCGGTGGCCGCAGTCTTCGCATGTAAAGTATTCGTCCATGGGGGTTAGGGGTGTTAAATGGTTTTACAATCTCAATGTGATAATGAACAGCCGACAGCCGGGCCTCTCCCGCCCTTCGCTTCGCTGGGGCACCCTCTCCATCGCAGGCGATAGAGAGGGACTTTGAACAAATCAGCGGCGGCTATTTAATTATTACATTGGCTAATTTGTTTCATCCCGCTTTTCGCGGGAATCACATTATCACATTGGCGGTCAGTCATATTTGCAAATCCCGTTCGTTTCATATAGTTTCGTTTGTCAAATGTGATACAAATGTAAAATCATTTCACACAAAATACCAAATATTTTAGCAAATATTTTACTAACAATTTTAGCGTTTATGGCAAAAGAGGGCGAACAATTAGAGAAGTATCTGAGGAACAAAGGCTTATCGGCATACGACCTTGCCGAAAACCTGAGCATTAGCGCGCAAAACGTGTATTACCACTTAAAACGCGATAAAATAAGCCTGATATTTAAGGAGCGTTTGGCCCGCGCAGGTTACAATTTATTTAACCTGCCCATACAGCCTGACGTTAAAAACAACGCTGCAGGGGACGCTGCCCGGAATGTAAAATCATTTGATATAGAGATTGAGAACCTGAAACGTGAGATTGAATACCTGAAACAGTTACTTGCGGCCAAGGATGAGGTGATAAAAGTGAAGGATGAGGTGATTGCGGCATTTAGGGAGGGGTTGAGGAAGTAATTCGGCAATTCGGCGATGTGACAATTTGATAATGGAACAGCCGGCATGCAGCAATTAATAAGGTACCGCGAAATAGAAAACAATCTTAAATTTGAAAATCAGACAAACTAAAAACAACAAGTGGTAGAATCAATTGAAATAAAAAACTTTAAGAGTGTAGTTGACCTGAAACTAGAATTGGGTTCGTTTAATGTTTTGATTGGCGAAAATGGGTGCGGGAAGTCTAATATTTTAGAGGCTATTGCCTTTGGGGCCGCCGCAGCGGCTGGAAAATTAGATTACGAGTTTTTGGGAAGTAGGGGGATTAGGGTTACTAATCCGGAGTTTATTTTGTCAGCTTTCCCGAATGATAATGGCGGTCGGAAAAAATCAGTGGACATTGTTACCAAAACTAAAGAACAAGATTATAATGCTGAGATAGTTAATGACCTTGAAAATTCAAAAAAATGGAATGACAAGATTTATGATGGGGTTCAGAAAGCAATGAAAAAAGCTATTCAAAAATATATAGAAAGCGATGAATTCAAAAATAGGAAATCTATTCAAGTAAAGCCGTGGTCCAGGTGGTCTGAGGTATTTGAGAAATTGCCTTATGCTGTTAAAGAAGGTGACTATTTTCCCAACTACATCATCTACTCCCCAGAACAAACCAGTCTCCGTAAATTTGAAGAAACAAACCAAATCTATCCGTTGGGAATAAAGGGCGAAGGGCTCTTTCAATATTTAAAGGAGCTTGCTTCAAAACCGAAAACCGCTAAACCGCTAAAAGAAATACAAGAAAATTTATCCTTATTAGATTGGTATGGTGGATTCGAATTACCTAAAGGGTCAATGAGCAATGAATTTTATCTGCGCATAAAAGACAAATACCTGGCACCCGAACTTCAATATTTTGACCAACGGAGTGCTAATGAAGGATTTTTGTTTTTGTTATTCTATTTAACCTTGTTTATTGCCAAGGGCACCCCAACCTTTTTTGCAATTGACAATATTGATACCGCTCTAAACCCAAAACTTTGTGCCAAGCTTACACGCACGCTTGCCGAATTGGCTAAGAAGCATAAAAAGCAAGTAATAGTTACTACACAAAACCCGGCAATACTTGATGGTTTAAACCTGAAGGACGATAGCCAGCGCCTTTTTGTAGTAAGGCGTAGCGATGAGGGCCACACCAAAGCAAAAAGGGTTGATTACAATCCCAAGCGCGAAATGAAGCTATCTGAAATATGGACCAACGGTTTTATTGGCGGCTTACCTGAAAATTTCTAAATCTTTACTGCCTTCCTATATGAAATTTGCATTGATTACAGAAGGCCCTTCAGAGCACCGGGTTATAAAACATATTGTTTCGAAATACTTTAAAGAACATGAACCCGATGTTAATCAGATACAACCCAAATTGATTGATAACAAACAGGACCAGGCCACACCCGGCGGCTGGCCAGAGGTTCTGAAATATTGCGAAAGGACTGAACTGAAGGATATTTTTGTAGAAAACGATTACCTGATTATTCAGATTGATTCAGATCAATCGCAAACAGCAACTTTTGGTGTTAGTCATTCCAAAGCAAACAATCAATCAAAATCTATAGATGAACTGCATCAGGATATAGTAAGCAAGCTTAAAAGTTTGATAAAGCCTGAAATTCTGGCTCAATACGGCGATAAAATTTTCTTCGCCATTTGTGTGCATACCATTGAGTGCTGGTTATTACCTATCTATTATGTTGGTAAAAAGAAAATTAATCCTAACAATTGCGGAAGGGCTCTAAATGTTGAACTTCCCAAAAATAACATTCACGTCATTCCACTTAATGATAAAAACGGTCCCAATGCACTAAAGGCCTACTCATCAATTTTAAGTACTTGGAAACGCAAAAAGGATATAACTGATTCGGCCAAAAACGACCCGGCCTTTAAGTTATTCATAGATACTTTAGGGGCAATTGAATCCGTTTGATAATGAATCAGCCATTGTCTGAACCTTGGTTTTCAGGAGTTAACGATTAACAGCCTGATTAATGCAAAATCCATTTGCGGTTCTTTGCATTTAATCTTTGCGTCCTTTTGTTTCATCCCGTCTTTTGCGGGAGCGTTAAAATGTATTTGCGTTAAAAGGTATTACTTACTAAACGTCAAAGTAAAATTAACCTGCGCAACACTGTTGCTGTCGTTAACCACTGCATTATAGTTAAGCACCAGTTGGCTGGAGCTGACGTTTTGAATTTTAAACTGGTCGTAAATACCCGGGTAGGGCGGGGCATCAATACCAAGCATAATAAGTAACTGACTGGCGCCTGCAGCCAGAAACAAATTCGAGCCCGACAGGGTATAAGCACCGTGGTTGTTACCGGTTACCATAGGCTGGTTGAGGGGAATATAGGTGTAAGAGATGGAACAGGTATCGGCGCTTATAAAATTCCAGGTCTCGTATATCTGGTTATTATACGTTAGCGGCATAGCGTGCGATGTGATAACCGTATAACTTAACAGGCTGTCGGAAGGGTTGTAGCTGTAGGTGTAATGACCGGTATCGGCACCGGTCGTGCTGGTAACATTACCGGTAACATTTATCACCTTCCAGTTGCCGTGTGTCACGAAGATAA
>PMXD01000236.1 GCA_003165895.1 Bacteroidota bacterium
GAGAGGGAAAATGCAAAATACAGCAATGCAAAAGCATCAAGAGGGAAATTTGTCGTACACCCCTATGCCCTTACTTCTGTATTCAAACCCCTAAATTCTCCCCTGAATTGCTATTTTTAAATTTTAAACCATACCCCACGTTGTGATAACCATTGTTGCCGTAATAATTGGTCTGCTTATTGGCTTTGCCCTTGCTTTTTTTTATTTAAAGGGCCAAAGCGAAAACCTGCTTAGTACAGCCAATGAAAAGGCCCGTATGTTAGATGCTTCTGTTAATGAGCTTAAACAGGAAATAAGGAGCGTTACCCAAAATGCCGAAATCAGGTTACTGGAAGAGCGAAAAATTGCAGAAGCCAGAATGCTTGAAGACCGCAAACTTGCAGACACCCGGTTACAACAGGAGCGTACAAATGCCGAAGCAAGGTTATTGGAAGAACAGAAAAAAGCAGAGGCGCTTAACACCTCGTTCTCTACTGTTAGAACACGTAACGAAGATTTAGAGAAAAGGCTGGCCGAACAAAAAGGCGAACTGGAGCAACTGAACAAAAAATTTACCACCGAATTTGAAAACCTGGCCAACAGGATACTGGATGAAAAAAGCCAGAAATTTACCGATCAAAACCGCTTAAACCTGGATATTATTCTCAATCCGTTTAAAGAGAAACTGAAGGAGTTTGAACAAAAGGTTGACCAGACTTATCGCTCAGAATCGGCCGAAAGAATAACGCTGAAGGCCGAAATAAAAAACCTGGTTGAACTGAATAAGCAAATAAGCGAAGAGGCCAACAACCTGGCTACCGCTTTAAAAGGTGATAATAAGCAACAAGGGAATTGGGGTGAAATGGTGCTTGAAAAAATCCTTGAGCGTTCAGGCCTGGTTGAAGGAGTTGAATATAAAACACAAACAACATCTACCAATGTTGAAGGTGATAAGATAAGGCCGGATGTGGTTATTTTTCTTCCGGACGATAAACATGTAATTGTTGACTCAAAAGTTTCATTAGTTGCTTATAACGCCTGCGTAAATGCTACCAGCGAAGAAGAACGGTTAAAATATCTGAAACTGCATATTGAATCTTTACGCAGTCACGTCAAATTATTAAGCGATAAAAACTATCAAACAGCTGCGGGTTTTGAATCGCCCGATTTTGTGCTGTTGTTTGTGCCTATTGAATCATCGTTTAGTTTGGCGGTGCAGGGAGATGCCGAACTGTTCAATTTTGCGTGGGACAGAAAAATTGTGATTGTAAGCCCTTCCACTCTGTTGGCTACATTAAGAACTATAGCCTCTATCTGGAAACAAGAACGGTTAACACGCAATCACCTTGAAATTGCTGAAGAAGGGGGCAAATTGTATGACAAGTTTGTTTCTTTCTACGAAGACCTGAAGAAAGTAGGCGAGAAAATGGACGAAGGGAAAAAAATATATGCCGAAGCGATGAAAAAGCTATACGATGGAACAGGCAACCTTGTAAAGCGTGCTGAAAAAATGAGAGAGCTGGGCGCCAAAACTACCAAACAGTTACCGCAAAATATTATTGACAGGGCGTCTGAATAAAAAAATATGTTTTCATTAATTATATACATACTTATTGCGGCAGTGGGGTTTACGATGGTGTTTATTTATAATCAAACCAATACCACTGCCCGGATACTAAAGCCAGACCCCGAAAAAGTAAAAAAAATATTTACGGTGGTTTTTGTTTTGGCTGTTGTTCTCACGTTTGCTTTATCCTGGTTTACAACATACGAATTACAGGCAAGCAATATTCCGCTGGAGGGGTCTATGAAATACCAGAACATGAAATCAGTAATGATTTTTGTGTTGAATTTCTCTTTCCTTATAATGATAATACTGGCCAATGCATACTCGCTTTCACTTAAAAAACTGGCTGTGGTGCCGTATCTGCTGGCCATTGGTTTTTACGTGACCTTTGTGTTAAAGGACGCCTATATTATTTCAGATTATTTCTCGTTATGGCAGCGGTCTTTAAAAATTCTGAAAGGCGATTTACCCGATTTTCACAGCACAGCCTGGGCTAAATGCTGGCTTGGCGCAGCAGTAACGTTGTTCAATGTTGCTTTAATCTGGTTTGGATTGAGAAAGTAGCCTTAGCCATTTCTATTCCAGATCTCCCAGCTTTTTTCGGCCTGCAGGTGCAGCATTTCAAGCCCGTTTTTGGTGTAGGCACCTTTCTCTTTGCCACGTTTCAGAAACTCAGTTTCTTCGGGGTTATATACAAGGTCGAAAAGGAAATCGTTACTGCCTAAATCAGTATAGGGGATTTCAGGAAAGCCTTCTACTGCTGGAAACATGCCCAAGGGGGTGGTATTAACAAACAGGTTACCCCGCTTCATATTCTCCGTTACTTCGGTGTAAGCAATAGTATTGGTACCCGGCTGCCTGGATACAACCTGGTATGGAATTCCCATTTCCCGCAATACAAAACAAACAGCCTTTGAACTGCCGCCTGTGCCTAATACAAAGGTTTGCTGAGGAGTGCTTGTCAGAAATCGTTGAAGCGATTCTTTAAATGCAGGGGCATCAGTATTAAAACCTTTCAGATATCCGTTAGAAATTTTAATGCAATTAACTGCTCCTATCGCTTTGCCCGCAGGATCCAGTTCGTTCAAAAATCTGATTACCGATTCTTTGTAGGGGATAGTAACATTCAGCCCACACAAAAGCGGTTCCGAATCTATAAGTGGTAAAAAACTTTCGATAGATGGTAATGGGAAAAGCTCATAGCTGTCATCGGTTAACTGTTCCCTTCTGAATTTCTCTTCAAAAAACTTTTTTGAGAAAGAATGTTGAAGCGGGAACCCTGTTAAACCGAATTTTCTCATGCTTGCTTAGCCTGCGTTTTACCTTTAAAAAACTGCCATAACATGGGCAGTACAGAAATAAAAATAATAAGCAATAGCACCTTTTCGAAATTGTTCTTCACAATATCAATGCCGCCAAACCAATATCCCAGGGCAGTAACGCCACCCACCCAAAGTNNACCCAAAGTATGGCCCCGGTGATGCAGAACAAAATATAGCGGCCGTAATTCATGCTTCCCGCGCCTGCCACAAAAGGGGCTATGGTTCTTACTATCGGAATAAAACGGGCCATAATAACGGTTTTGCCCCCATTTTTCTCGTAAAACTCATGGGTTTGGTCTAAGTATTCGCGTTTGAAAAATAATATGCGCTCCCGCTTTTTAATCACATCGCCAAAGAATTTGCCTACAAAATAATTTACGTTATCGCCCAGTAAAGCTGCGAGGATCAACAAGGGAATAGCGATTTCAAGCTTCAGAGCCCCTGTTGCAGCAATGGCGGCCCCTACTATAAAAAGCAAGGAATCCCCGGGAAGCAATGGCATAATAACCAATCCTGTTTCTACAAAAATGATAAGAAAGAATACGGCATAAAAAACCGTGTTGTGCTCCTTTATCGAGTCAATAATTTGCGCAAGATTGCCCTGGCGTACATTATTCAAGAATTCCCATACTAATTGAAAGAAATGTTCCATAATTAGGGCAAAGAAAAGAAAAATGTGCAACCGATTTTGCCAAACTTTTATCTTTGGTGCAGACTCAGACGCCCTCCATGAAACATTTCGTTACCCTTGCCGCAATTTTTGTTGTAATTAATGCTTTTGCCCAAACCGGAACCAGCATAAGCGGTGTAATTAATATTTACACCCCTGTTAACGCCATTGACCCCTGCACAAACTCGGTTACCGTGAGCAGTTCAACAGGCTTTTCGGTAGGCGACAGGGTCCTCCTTATTCAAATGAAAGGAGCTACTATTGACCAGACCAATACCGCTACCTACGGAAATATTTTAAGCTACGGCGGTGCGGGCACTTACGAGTTTGGCAATATTGCAGTTATCAATGGAACTACCATTCAGTTTGTCAACAAAATACTCTACACCTACACCCCGGCCAGCGTGGTTCAATTGGTCAGGGTTCCGCAATATGTAAATGCTATCGTATCGGCCACGCTTACCTGCCAGCCATGGAATGGAGCTATAGGAGGTATCCTTTCTTTCGAAGTTTCGGGAACACTTTATTTGCAAGCCAATATAAACGTTAGTAATAATGGTTTTTTGGGTGGGGCCACGTCCGTAAATAACGGGGCCTGCCATTTACAGGATTATAACGCCGCTACCGCAACGGGCCTGGGGGCGTTTAAAGGAGAGGGTATCGTAGTTTTCAATAATGTAGCCGGGGGGCGTGGCAAATTAGCCGATGGCGGCGGTGCCGGCGATGCGTCAAATGCAGGCGGTGCCGGTGGCGGAAACTTTGGAACAGGTGGCAATGGTGCCGATGGATGCGTTGGCTGTTGCGGGACCAATTTAGGAACAGGAGGAATAGGAGGTGCGGCGCTTCCTTATAACCAGAATTGGTTATTTCCCGGTGGTGGTGGTGGTGGTGGACAGCAAAACAATAGTGAAGGCACCAACGGCGGAAGCGGTGGCGGTATTATTATTATTAATGCCAATGTTATTGTAGCAACCGCCGGAGACAGTATTGTTTCAACCGGGCAGCAGGGTGGCGATTTGGCAGCCGGTAATGCATCAGATGGCGAAGGCGGAGGAGGCTCGGGGGGAACGGTGGTGATTAATGTGCAAAGCATAAACGGGGCTGTTATTCCTGTAAATGTTCAGGGTGGAAAAGGTGGTGATAATCGCGCAGGAGCTGATGGTCCCGGAGGAGGTGGTGCCGGTGGTGCAGTGCTTATTAACAACAACTCTTTAATAGCCGCGCTTGCCATAGATTCGGCTGGCGGCATTGCGGGGTATAACTATACAACCAATAGCAATCAAAACGACCAGAACGGTAATCCCGGTGGATTATCAGGCGGCTTTGCTTTACAACAGGAAACTCAGCCATGGCACATTATTGATACCCCCGTAATTTCTTATAACGCGCCCGCTTGTTCAGGTTCAAACATCCAATTCTCTTTAACGGGCAATTACTCCGCTACTGCAGTGTATTCATGGACGGGACCGAATGGTTTTACCAGTGCGGTGGCCAACCCTCAAATAAGCGGGGCTACCATTGTCAATTCGGGGGTGTATTCGGCTTTCGTTACGGATAGCGGTTGTACTTCCGCTATTACCAATTTAACTATTACCGTCAATCCGGCATATAACTACGTGGTAAACGTAAATTTCTGTGCCGGAACTGTATATCCTTTACATAACGGGCAGACTATCACCCAACCCGGTACCTATATCGATTCGCTCACAAGCTCACAGGGATGCGACAGTAATATTACCCTGAATGTTACCTACTCATCAGTTCAGGTATCCGCCAATGCAACTATCTGCAAAGGCGATTCAACACAATTAACTGCAAGCAATGCTTTCACCTATCGCTGGAGTCCATCTACGGGGTTAAGCAACGATAGTATTGCCAACCCCAAGGCCAGCCCTGCTGTTTCAACAACCTATATGGTTACCGGTTCGCAGCAGTTAGGCAACCTGGTAATAAACGGCAATTTCTCGCTGGGGAATGTTGGCTTTTCATCCGGTTATACTTATGCCACGCAAAACACTATACAATCGCAATATTTTGTAGGACCAAACCCGCAGGCATGGAACAACGGCCTTACCAACTTTGGCGACCACACCACCGGTACGGGGAATATGATGCTGATAGACGGGTCCACTGTAGCCAACATTCCGTTATGGTGCGAAGCTATTGTAGTTACACCCAATACCAATTACGCATTTTCGTGCTGGATAGCGCCTACTGATAATCTCAGTCCGCCAATTTTACAGTTTTCAATCAATGGCATTGCGTTAGGCTCACCGGTAGCAGCATTGGCTGTTCCAGGCCAATGGCAGCAATTTTATATCATCTGGAACTCAGGTGCCAACACTACGGCAGATATCTGCATTGATGACCGGAACTTAACCGCTACTGGTAACGACTTTGCCATTGATGATGTTTCTTTTTCACCACTTTGTGAGAATACCGATACCGTAAGGGTTACCGTAAACCCCACTTATTCCATTACCGTAAAAGATACCATCTGCCACGGCAATTCGTATTCCTTACCTAATGGCACACAGGTAACCACCACCGGTACCTATATAGATACGCTGCCGACCATAAACGGCTGCGATAGTATTATTACTACCAACCTGGTAGTAGAGCCGGTATATTCCGATACAGCCAAACCTATCATTTGCCCGTTTGATGTTTACGAATTACCGGATGGTACTTATGTGCATATCTCAGGAACATATACCACCCATTTTACAAGTATTTATGGATGCGACAGCAATATTATTACGATTTTAACTGTGATACCATCAACACTGGTTGCCGGTGATGACACGTCTATTTGCTTCGGCGACTCGGCCCAGTTATTTGCCAGTGGCAGTTTATTGAACAACTATAGCTGGGCGCCTGCTGCGGGCCTCAGCGATTCTACTATTGCCAATCCTAAGGCCAGCCCTTTGCAAACCACAACTTATGTGGTTACATCGCAGATAGGTTCCGGAAACCTGGTAGTTAACGGGGATTTTTCGCAGGGGAACGTGGGCTTTAGTACTGCATATAATTATGACCCTAATTTAATACCTGAAGGGAACTATTACATTGGCCCCAACCCTCACAATTATCATCCGGGTTTTGCCAACTGCCCGGGTGGTCCCAACGGTACTATAAACATGATGATAATAAACGGTGCCAGCCAGCCCAATACCAGCGTCTGGTGTCAAACTATTAGCGTTACACCGAACACAAACTATACATTTATTGCCTGGGGCGAAAGTGTAAGTGTGGGGGATCCGGCACAGTTGCAGTTTTCTATTAACGGTGGCCAGATCGGGCCTGTTTTTAATCTCCCACTGGCAACCTGCCAATGGACACAATTTTTTACTACCTGGAATTCAGGTGCTAACAGCAACGCCCAGATTTGCATTCTTGATCAGCAAACCGCCGCCGGTGGTAATGATTTTGCCATTGACAACATTTCATTTGTAAGTATTTGCACCGCATACGATAGTGTAACCGTTACCGTAAATCATCCCGATACTATTGTTATTGATACCGTAATTTGCCAGGGTCCCACTTATACTTTCCCCGACGGAACTACCACTATTGCCACAACAACCGATACTGCCAGGTTTACCAATCAGTTTGGATGCGATAGTACCATTATAACAAACCTTACCGTGCATCCAACTTACCTGGATACCGTCATTGATACTATTTGTTATGGAACTTCGCACCTTTTGCCTTCTAACCAAAGTGTAAATACCAGTGGTACCTATATTGACACCCTGCCTACCATGTTTGGCTGCGATAGTATTATTGTAACAGAACTAACGGTTACCCCTCCACCGGTTACAATTTTATTTGACACCATTTGTTTGGGAACAAGCCAGGTGTTACCACTTGGAAATTCGGTTAACACCAGTGGAACTTATATAGATACCTTAACTACCGGTGCCGGTTGCGACAGCGTGGTAATTGTAAACCTTACGGTTACAGCACCACCGGTTACCAGCCAAAACGATACCATTTGCCAGGGAAATACTTTTGTAAGGCCATCGGGCTTAACAACGGGTGCAGCAGGGGTTTATGTAGATACAGTTACCACCGCTACCGGTTGCGATAGCGTGGTTATAACCAACTTAACGGTAAACCCAATTTCAGCTACCACGGTTTATGATACTATTTGCCAAGGCTTATCTTTCACTTTAGGCAACGGCAACAGTGTTACAGTAGCAGGCAGTTACCCGGTAACCCTGCCTAACCGGTATGGATGTGACAGTGTTGCAACCACCATACTCACTGTATTGGACGATACACTTACGGCCTCCGAAACCAACCCGCCTTGCTACGGGCAAAATAAAGGCAGCATTCAAGCCACAGCCAGCCAGGGGCTTGCTCCCTATACGTATTCCTTTTCAACGGGAGGCAGTAATACAAACGGAACATTTACGCAGCTTACTGCCGGTAATTATGTGGTAAGCGTAACCGATAATTTTGGGTGCAGCGCTACAACCCACGTTACCATTGGCCAGCCCGATTCGCTGCAGATTTCTGAAAGTGTAGTTGAAGTAACCTGCTATAATGCACATAACGGCCAGGTAACCATTTCAGCAACCGGAGGAACACCAGCGTATACATACTACCTCAATAACCAAAGCAGCGGCACAGGTGTCTATTCCGGCCTGGATACCGGCAGTTTTGAGTGCAGCGTTAGTGATTCACATGGCTGTGCCGATTCAACAAACGCTGTAGTTACGCAGCCACAACCTGTTTACATCAGCATTTCACCCGATTCGCTTTTTGTAAACCTGGGCCACAGCATACAGCTAAACGCAACTTCCAATTACGATCCGTCTACTACTTATTTATGGAGCCCGTCGTTTGGGTTAAGCTGCGTTGATTGTCCTAACCCGCTGGTAGATATAAATGGCACAGCTCAATACATCGTATTGGTTACTGCTAACATTAACGGTAACGATTGCACCGGCGATACCAGTATAACGGTAACAGTTATACCCGATTATGACCTGTTTATACCCAACGTATTTACGCCGAATAACGATGGCAAAAACGACTTCTTCCAGATATTCGGAAACGTTTCTGCCATCCGGTTATTTCACATCAGCATATTCGACCGCATAGGCGAGCTGGTGTTTGAGAGCGATGATGTTTATTTTAAATGGGACGGCACTTTTAAAGGCCAACCGCTTAATCCATCAGTATTTGTTTATACCATCAAGGCAGTTTTTGATGACGGGCATAGCGACAAATTATTTAGCGGCAGTATTACTTTGCTGAAGTAACTTAGTGGCTGTTTGAAATTAAATCCAAATNNGGAAGGGGCGAGACCGGTGCAAACAAAGAGCGTTTTTGGGTATGTACCTTTTTTTGAACCTTTCGGAAACTGCATATAGCCAATCATCGCAAATCGTTCCTAATACTGTTCCTCGTTATTCGGAAAGTTAGTGCTTTTAACATCATCCACGTATCGCTTAACGGCACTTTGCACTTCGTCAAACAGGTTCAGGTACCTTCTTAAAAACCGGGGTTTAAATTCTTTGGTAATTCCCAGCATATCATGCGATACCAGCACCTGCCCATCTACCCCGCCACCGGCACCTATACCTATTACCGGTATCTGCACTTTTTTTGCTGCCTCAGTTGCCAGGTGCGCAGGTATTTTTTCAAGCACTATGGCAAAGCAGCCAATTTTCTCCAGCAAAATGGCATCTTCTATTAGTTTACGGGCCTCTGTATCTTCTTTGGCCCGCACCGTATAGGTACCAAATTTATATATTGACTGTGGCGTTAAACCCAAATGCCCCATAACAGGTATGCCTGCGGTTAGTATCCGCTCAATAGATTCGCGTATCTNNTTAACAGCGTGGGCGCCCGCTTCTTTCATAATCCGGATGGCCGACTCCAGGGCCAATCTTGAATTCCCCTGGTAGTATCCAAAAGGCAGGTCAACCACCACAAGGGCACGCTCTACACCGCGTACTACTGAGGATGCATGATATATCATTTGCTCTAAAGTAATGGGCAGGGTGGTTTCGTGGCCTGCCATTACATTGCTGGCCGAATCGCCAACTAAAATCACATCCATGCCGGCGCTGTCAATAATTTTGGCCATCGAAAAATCATAGGCCGTTAGCATAGATATTTTAATGCCATTTTGCTTAAACTCCTGTAGGGTGCGGGTGGTAATCCTCTTTATTTCTTTGTGAACAGACATGGTTGGTTAGTTGTGGGCAGCAAAAGTCTGCAATCACTTTTGAATGGCAAAATAAATGTGAGGAAATTCAGGGGACGCTGATTTNNGTTCTCCCATCTCTATCAGGTTACATTGCGCTGTCATGGTGAGCGAAGCCGAACCATTTGTTTCCTGATGGAGAAGGGAGATGCCGAAAGTGTTTCATCCCGCCTTACGGCGGGAGCAGAGGGATGAGGCCGGGAAATGGCCTGTTTCATGTATTTGCACTATAAACAAACACTTTAAACTCAACTGTTCGTTTCATTCTAAAAACTGTTCAATTAAAACTTCTTACCCCTATTATTTTTTGTTTTGCCTCCTGCCACGAATAAGTTTTGCTTTTACCGCTTAATCGGGAGTTACGCCTCTCTTCAAAGGTTTTTATTTCTTCATCGGTAAATTCATAGCTATCATCTTCCTCATTATACTCCCTTGCAATGGCAAACATCAGTTTTAACAGCTAATCATCACTATTTTCAATATAGCCATGCAATTTTTCTTTAATCACATTTGTATTCATACATTTCTGTTTTCACGAATTTAGCTATTTATAAGCTGAGTTATGGATTACAAACGGCTTAGCATAGGAAAATGCACAAGAAATTGTGATGTTATGATCTTTATTGCCGTCTGCTTCAGATGACGGGTGGTCTTGGAAAAGAACTTCGGCTTTAGCCACAGTGCCTTTTGGCTAAAGCCATTTTAGGGTTAATCATTAACCGTCAGCTAAAGCAGACGGCAATAAGATACAATATGTTGATTAGCAATAGTTGTTATGGCTCTAATCCATAACTCACGTTATTTATAAGCTGTTTTGCCAGCTTATGAGAAAAATTGAAGACTTAGGATGTGCAGCCAAACTAATCAATATAATAACTGTAAGCAACCGAATCAACCTGTTTATCAGGGATACCTGAGGAATCGGTAAAAAGCAGCTGAGAAGAGATAAGCCCGTTATTGTAGTGATAGGTATAATCTGTGGTGTTTACTATTGAACCATAGGTATAGATAACAGATTTCACCGGGTTGCCCGATGAAGTGCCCATGTAAGGCAATCCGTAATAAACATTAGTCAAAGTATTAACCTGGCCACTGTAATACTGGTAGGTATATGAACCATGTGGCAAGTCGGCGCCGCCGGTATCAACGGCATTATAACTATGCTGGGTTATATTGCCATTGCTGATAGTAAAGCTTTCAGTAAGTACTAAGGTATTAACACTGTTATACCAGTTTACGTTAGTCAGATATCCGCTGCTGTTGTAAGTATATTTTTTCCGGTAAACAATATTCCCTAAAGGGTCCAGCTGATCAGAACTATCAGCAAACGACTGGGCGTTCCAGATGTAAGAGACCGAATAAGCAGGAAATCCGTTTAACTGAACCTCCGTTACGCTCAATCCATCCAGGTAATGATAGGAGTAGTTATACTTTCCCGAATCGTCATAATTGCCCCTGATAAGCTGGGTTGGGGAGTAAAAATAGAGGGTACTTAAATGGCTTGAATCATCATAAACATTACCAACCCGGGTGGTAATAACGGCCGGGGCGGTGCTCTTTTTTTTGCAGGCGCAAACCAGGAGTATGCTTAAACACATGAACAGGCCAATCGATTTTTTCATATTTGTGGGTCAGGGTTATATTATAGAAGTCAATAACGGAATATGGCTATTATTATTTTTTGGTAAATGTAAAATAAATCTGTTATCAGGAAAGCATAATTCTGCAATCATTTTAAAGGTGTAATAAGTTAAACAGGGTTAATGCCTGGCAAACCCAACCGCAGCCCCACGCTTTAACGTACCAAAAACTTGCTGACTTAATTAATTCTGATACTTTTGCCACCCTGATGAAATTCATTTATTCCATACTGATAATAGCCGCTCTCTTCCTGGCAGGCTGCAAAAACAACCTGGAGGTAGCTGCTTCTCACTACCTGGATATTCCGGTGGTTTATTCATTATTGAATATAAACGAAACCTATCCCACAGGGACTCGTACCCATTATATCAGGATACAAAAAGGGTATTTACTTAAAGGTAATGCCTACCTAGCAACAGGCATTATTGACTCTATTTATTATCCCAATAACATTAGAGTTATGCTATACGGGTCGGCGGGCTATGATAGTTTTAAGCTTACTCAGGTTAACGGAGCTACATTAGGCCTTAATAAAGACACAGGTATATTTGCAAATACCCCCAATTACCTCTATTCATTTACTACTCCTTCTCCTCCAGCGGGAGATACTCTGAACCCACTTGAAACTTACACATTGGTAATTACCAAAACCGCCAATAATAGGATTGATACTATGGCAACTGCCGTAGATTCCATTGTAAGTAACTTCCCTATCTATTCCCCTTCAAACCTGGGCTCATCAACTATCGCTTTTTCAAATTCCCAGCCGGCGGTGCTAACCTGGGGGGCCGCGCAAAACGGGGGCATATACGACCTGACTGTTCGCTTTTTTTACCGTGAATACTCCTCGCTTACCAATACCCTCACAAAAGACACCTTTATTGATATTCCTGTTTTTCAATCATACATTCCTTCCAATACCGGGTCAAGCAACCTTACGTTTACCCTTACCAGCAGTATTATTACCACCTACCTGGCCAACAACCTGGTAGCCAGCCCTAATATTTACCGCGAGTTTAACTACCAAAGCGGCATGCAGTTTAAATTTGCTGCAGGAGGCAATGCTTTGGCCAATTACTTTTTACAACAACAGGCTCAAAGCGGTTTAACTTCAAGTAATGCCTTGCCTGCTTATACTAATATAAGCGGAGGAATAGGTATTTTTTCAAGCCGCAATTATCAGGAGGTTGACAGCATAGTGCTGGATGGTAATGGCCTGGATTCCCTGGCCTGCGACCCAAATGCTGCCAAGCTAAACTTCAAAAACAGCGTTGGCAGAATCTGCAACTGACAAATTGACGGCAGTTACTACCCTGTCCGACCACGTTGTTTTAAGAAACAAGTTCTTTCCATTGTAAACTGCCGTTAACCTGCGTTAATGCAATAGCAAACCTTTCGTCCTGTGCTTTGGCTCTATTGTTATATCTAAAGGCCGCTTCATCACAATATCTCTGTAAGTGTTTAGGGCTAACAAAATGGTGAATACCGTTAATTTGACGTTTTAGAATAGACCAAAAGTTTTCTATACCCTGTGTATGTGCGTTACCTCTTACATACTCCAGCTTAACGTGGCTCACCGATTCATGCTTAAATCCTTGTTCATTTAGTTTTTGATAACCTACGTATTCATCTGTAAATATTGATGAATCTTTAGTTACGTTATCTACCATAATAGGTAATAAGGTTTTAACCTTCACATTATCTACTTTGAACGCCCTTACAATGCCTGAACGTTGTAAGATGCCAAATACAGGCGTTTTAGTGTCCTTCTTGTATAAGCTAATGCCGGTAGTTATTAAACTCTTTGAAGGTGTTTTGCCGGTTCTTTTGCCCTTGTGCTTGTTGCTATCCTTACCACCGATAAAAGTTTCGTCTAATTCAATTTCACCGTTCAATAATTCTTTTTCACCCTCTTTCAGCATAGCCCTAACCTTGTGATTTAACAGCCATGCTGTCTTTTGGCTTATATCTAACAGGTTTGCAAGTTGTAATGAAGATATGCCCTTTGAGTGTGTGCCCAATACATACACAGCTAAGAATATCTTGGTTAATGGCAGTTTCCGGTCTTGATAAACCGTTCCGCAGGTAACGGTAAATTTCTTTCTGCATTGCTTTTCCCTGCACTTGAATACACCACTATTATTTGCAAACCTGCAAACATTGATAGAGCCACAGTGATGGCAGGCGGGTGTACCTCCCCAGCGTTGTTCTTCTAAGTATAATCTGCACTTTGCGTCTGTGTCAAACTCTTTGGCGAATTGTAGTATTGATTTGAAAGTTTTCATGTTATTTACCTTTAGTTATTTAGTTATTTCAGGATTTTTCTTAATGTCTATGAATTGTACTCCGTCAATCTCTACTGATTTCAACTTATTTTCTCTTATCAATTTGTATATATAAGAAGTTGAGAAATTGTGCTTACCAGCGTAGTTTTTGACTGTATGTAAATTGTTTATTTCTACTTTCATAATACAAAGCTAAACATTTATTTCATAGTTCACAACTGTGAACCGATTTTATTTTGTTAATAATTATTATAGCTGCTACTCTATATACATGCAATGCCGTTACTGTTAATAACCACTTGCAGTATTACTATATTGTGCTACCTTTGTACATGCAAGAAGCACTTACCAGCCCCTTTCCCCTACATGGAAAGTAGGTCGGGTTTCTGATAAGCACTTCTCACATTCAATGTGAATAAAACCCGTTTGAGGCTCTTTCACCTCTGCTTTGGCATGGTTAATGAAACCAATCTCTGCCGGTTTTATCCACTGACACTCCCAGTCGGTTGCACAACTAAGAGTTTATTTTACGAGGCGGCTTTTATGCCGCCTCTTTTATTTTCAGATACTCCTTTAATGGCTCTTTATTTAATGTCCATTCAGGTAATCCCCAATATGTTTTTAGATTATTGTTGTTGTGTTTGTACTTCACTATTTTGCCCTCCCTTTCCAGTGTTCCTAAATAATTCGATAAGCGGTTTTTTATTTCTTCGGTGGCTTCATCACCCCAAAGCGTTGAACTAAATACATTGGCCTTTACAAACGCTCCCGCCTCTTTAGTGATTTCTAACACGCGCCTTTTAACTATGTTCCAATCAATATTCTGCACCGATAAAGTTGATTTGGGGGACGTAGCTATCAATGGGGCAATGGCCTTCCCATCTTGATAATCTTTTAGAAGTTCATCAATTTTCTCTATTTTAGAGTTGATTTTTTTATACCCCTCTAATTGGCTAACCAGGGATTCCCTCTCTTCTAAGAGTGATACTACAAATCTGTTTGGCATAACTTTAATTTTATCGTTTTCTTCTAATCGGATTCAAAAGAAAGAAAAAAGACGCAAATCGGATATGCTAATGTACAAACATGGGAGTTATAAGATGTTTTGTCCGTTTCGTCCAAAAAGTTATATTTATGCGCATGGAAAAAGATATTAAAACCTCAACCAATACGCCAGAATATGCAAGCGCGTTATTTCACGCCACTATAAAAGCCAGCGTGAAAGGCAATCCGAAACCAATACCGAAAGGGAAGAAGAAGGCGGGGAAGAAGACTAATTAGGGTCTTTGGCTTTGTGGTCGGCTATACCCTGTAAGAAACCTCTGTTGTAGCCCCCCTTATAACTATCCTCTCCGTATCTCGGATACGGTGGGTATGGAGGATAAGCAGGATAGCAACCATATCCTCTACCATAACACCAACCATCTTTATATCCTTGATTCCAACCGTCTGCATAAGTAGGCTCATCATTCTGTTGCTGCGGAACAACAAGCGTATTTTCTGTCTTTGAATTATACGGAGCAAAAACTGCTGCCCCAACCGGTGCCGATATTCTAAAGGTTATAAGCATAACAATCAAAAGCGAAACGATATATTTTGTAGCCATGCGGTAATTTTAATTAAAGTTACAAACTCAAATTATAAAAGAGGATTTATTTTTTTGGCGTGGTCGGACAGGGTAGTAACTGCCAAATTGACCCCTTGAAAACCAGCCATTTGTAATTTTAACAAGGGCTTTTGGCAGAACTTACTCCACAAATTGTCAGTTTTACGCCTATTCGACCACTTATATGTCCATGGCACATGTATTGATTAACAGGGGGCATATAAAACACTAACTTATGGGAAAAATAATAGGAATTGACTTAGGAACCACCAACTCTTGTGTGGCAGTAATGGAGGGTAACGACCCTGTGGTTATTCAGAATGATGAAGGAAGGAGAACTACACCATCTATTGTTGCATTTTTGAATAATGGTGAAAGAAAAGTAGGAGACCCTGCCAAACGTCAGGCCATCACTAACCCTACCAAGACTATACAGTCTATTAAACGTTTAATGGGTTTGCGTTATAGCGAAGCTACCAAAGAAATTGCCCGCGCTCCTTTTAAAGTAGTTAAAGGCGATAATGACACTATCCGTGTAGATATTGATGGCAGGCTGTATACCCCGCAGGAAATTTCAGCCGTTATTCTTCAGAAAATGAAGAAAACAGCCGAAGACTATTTAGGCACTACTATTACAGAAGCGGTTATTACCGTTCCTGCTTACTTTAACGACAGTCAGCGTCAGGCCACTAAAGAAGCCGGCGAAATTGCAGGCTTAATTGTAAAAAGAATTCTGAACGAACCTACCGCTGCCGCTTTGGCTTACGGCCTTGATAAGCAACATAAGGATGTACACGTTGCAGTGTATGACTTAGGTGGTGGGACTTTCGATGTATCTATCCTTGAAATGGGCGATGGCGTATTTGAAGTAAAGTCTACCAATGGTGATACTCACTTAGGTGGCGATGACTTCGATAATGAAATCATTCAATGGTTAGCCGATGAGTTCCAAAAAGAAGAAAGAGTAGACCTGCGCAAAGACCCTATGGCTTTACAGCGCTTAAAAGAAGCTGCTGAAAAAGCAAAAATTGAATTATCGTCAAGCCAGGAAACCGAAATTAACCTGCCTTATATTACAGCAATTGATGGAACGCCTAAACACTTAGTAAAGAAAGTTACCCGTGCTAAGTTTGAGCAACTTTGCGATGCCCTGGTTCAACGTACTATTAAACCGTGTGAGCAAGCATTAAAAGACGCAGGCTTAAACATTAGCCAGATTGATGAAGTTATCCTGGTAGGTGGTTCAACCCGTATCCCTAAAATTCAGGAGATAGTTGAGAAGTTCTTCGGCAAAAAACCTTCAAAAGGTGTTAACCCCGATGAAGTTGTAGCTATAGGTGCCGGTATACAAGGTGGTATTTTAAGTGGCGATGTGAAAGATAATATCGTGTTGGTTGACGTAACCCCGCTTTCGGTAGGTTTGGAAACAATGGGTGGCGTAATGACCAGGCTGATTGAATCAAATACCACTATCCCTACCAAAAAGTCGCAGATATTCACTACTGCACAGGATAACCAGCCTTCGGTTGAGATACATGTGTTGCAAGGTGAAAGGGCCATGGCTAAGGATAACAGAACACTTGGACGTTTCCACTTAGATGGAATTCCACCTGCCCAAAGAGGTACCCCTCAGGTTGAAGTAACATTCGACTTAGATGCTAATGGTATCCTGCAGGTACATGCTAAAGACAAAGGCACCGGTAAAGAACAATCAATCCGTATTGAAGCTACTACCGGCTTATCGAAAGAGGAAGTTGAAAAAATGAAAGCTGAGGCTAAAGCCAACGAAGACGCTGATAAAAAAGTGCGCGAAAAGGCTGAGAAACTGAACATGGTTGATTCGCTGATATTCCAGACTGAAAAACAGTTGAAGGATGTAGGCGACAAAATACCGGCTGATAAAAAAGCTGCCCTTGAAGCTGCATTGGTTGAAGTTAAAGCCGCTAAAGATGGCGATGATGATGCACGTTTAGACAAAGCCTCTGAAGCCTTAAACGCCGCATGGCAAGCTGCTTCGCAGGATATTTATAATGCTACGCAGAACCCGGCAGGTGGCCCTGGAACCGGTGATGGACAACAACATGCAGAACACACTAACCCAGGTGGCGAGCAACAAGCAGAAAACGTAACAGACGTTAGCTACGAAGAAGTAAAAGACGATAAGAAATAACCAACTTGTTGGATGTTGCCATGGTTTCAACTATAGGCGACAACCCCGCTCAAAAGGCGGGGTTTTTTATTTGGGGGAAACCCCAACCGTAGAGACGCGATGCTCGCGTCTCCCTGCCCGTTACGACAACACAACCACAAAGCGGCAAAATTTTGCGTCGCTAATTGCATATGGTGCCCTTGGCCGGTAAAGAGACGCGAAGCATCGCGTCTCTGCGCGTAGGACCCCATTGTTTTCGTCTCCGCAGGGTCTCCGCTTCGGGACCCTGCGGTTGTGCCGACCTGACCGCAGGGTCCTGAAACAGAAACCCAACTGGTCCTCGTTTGTAACGAGGATTCCCAGGCAATCGCATTTATAATGCGTGTATTTGAAGCTACAAATTTCAGACGCATTAAAAATGCGTAAACCACAGCATCCTCGTTATAAACGAGGACCAGTTGATGTCACCATTTCTTCCAAAGTTTCCATATACCTTCATCGCGTTATTGCTGAAGGCTACATATAACAAAACGAGTGTCCTTCGCACTTTCAATGCTTACGTAGCCCTAACTCGTTCATCAAGATCCTTCCTTGCGTCAGGATGACAAGAGCGTGGTTTTGACTACCACCGTACCCTTTGTCATTCTGAACGATAGTGAAGAATCTTAATGGACGAATGTGGACTGATAATTTGTTTTAGGGATAGCCTTCTCTTTCGTCGTACCTTGTCTTTGAGCGAATGCGTCCCGCTCTGGTATTTTACGGCATCTGGCTAATGTGCAATCAGAAATCAACACTTTTTGCCACTTTCGAAAAAGTAAAATATTTTCGGAAACCGAAAAAAGTTTATCTTTACAACAATGGTTGTTATTAGTTATAAAACTATCAGGGAGTTTGCTGACCGCTATCCTGATAGCGAAGATGCCCTCAATAATTGGTACACCATTATGGGGAAAAGTGATTTTGCCAATTTTAATAACCTAAGGAAAATGTTTAAGAGTGCCGACGCAGTTGGCAACGACCTGTATGTGTTTAATATCAGGGGCAACCGGTACAGGCTTGTAGTGCGTATTCTATTCAGAGTGCGTACTGTGTATATTAAGTTTGTGGGCACGCATAGCCAGTATGACAGATTAAAAATGAATGACCTATAGCTAAACTACGACGGAGCCAGTCGTTCAAAAACAGGCAAACAACATGAAAAGTAAAAAGGAATATGAAATGGCCATGGGCCGTATTGATGCTTTGATGAAAAAAGGTGATTCTAAACTTAATAAGCAGGAAGCTAACGAATTACGTAAGCTTGCCCTTGCTGCACAGAAATACGAAAAAAGCATCTACACCATTCCTGCGCCCAAAACCATCCAGGGCATGATAGAATTGCGTATGTATGAGATGAAACTTACACAATCAAAACTGGCAAAACAGTTGGGTGTTACAGATACGAAACTTTCTCTTATACTTAATGGCAAACGCAACCCCGATGTCTCATTTTTAAAAGCAGTACATGAGAAACTACAAATAGATGCTGCATTTTTGCTTACACACGCTGCCTGATATACGCTTACTATTTATTTCCCTTTCATCGTAGCCTGTCTTTAAGCGAATGCGTCCCGCTTCGCTCTGGTATTCTGTAGCCTCTGGCTACGGGCATTTACCGGCTAAACGCCTCCCCCTTCCACCGTTAACACCCACTCCGGACTCACCATTTCTTACAATCTTTCCATACACCATCAACGCATTATTGCTGCCCTCACTGCGCGCGTCATTGCGATGAGGTTTTGCGAAGAAGCAATCTTGTATTCGGGCCACGTGCCAAATCAAATACAAGATTGCTTCGCAGGGCCTTGCAATGACGCGACCTTATTTGGATTTTGCGCCGACCTGACCGCAGGGTCCTGAAACAGAGACCCTGCAGAGCAATGTCATTAAGTTAGGCCGAAACTTAGTTCTTTTTGCACTACGCTACCTCCCAGCCTCCGAAGGGTGTACGACAAATTTCCCNNGGGAAATTTGTCGTACACCCCCTCCGAAACGGAGGAGCTGCCACGCAGCAAAAAGAACAACTTTGCCCGGTGGTTGTATTTTGTATTACCGGGAAGCGGTTCTCCCGCGTAGTTTATCCCGCATTTTTGCGGGAGGAGTTAGAGGGTATGCGAAGGTGTTTTCGCTTAGATTAACGTAAATACCTGCGATAAGGGCTTTCAAATCTTGCTTCTAAGTTCTTGGTTCTAAATTCTAATTAGATATTTTAGCCCCATGCAATTTCTTCACAGCAATTTTTTGTTTGCGCTTTCGGCCCTGGCTATTCCCATTATAATACACCTGTTTAATTTCAGAAGGTATAAAACTGTTTATTTCAGTAACGTTACTTTTTTAAAAGAACTGAAAGAAGAAACTGCCAGTCAAAGCAAATTAAAGCACCTGCTGGTTTTAGCCTGTCGTTTGTTAGCCCTTGCTTTTTTAGTGTTTGCCTTTGCCCAGCCCTATATCCCGAACAAAAAGAACCAGGTAGCCGCCGGTAAAAAGTTTGTAAGCATTTATGTAGATAATTCTTTCTCGATGAATGCCATGAGCAGCGGACGAAGCTTATTTGATAAAGCCAAACTGGCCGCCAAAGAAATTGCTCATAACTACGCATCAGACGACCAGTTTCAATTACTCAGCAACGATTTTCAGGGTAAGCACCAGCGCCTGGTGGGGAAGGAGGAGTTCAACAACATGGTTGATGAACTTGAAATTTCGCCTGCGGTGCGAAGGCTTTCAGAAATAACAAAACGGCAGAAAGATGCGCTAAGCCGCGAGAACGGTAAAAACCAGATTGCCTACCTGCTTTCCGACTTTCAGAAAAACATGGGCGATCTCAGTATTGATTCCTCCGTTTCATACAACCTTATTCCGCTGGCTGCCGATGCGCAGGAGAACGTTTATATAGATACCTGCTGGTTTAACGAACCGGTGCAACTGATTGGGCAACCATCGCAACTGGTGGTTAAAATTGCCAACAGCGGCGAAAAGAAAAATGAGAACAACCGCCTGGTACTTAAACTAAACGGGCAAACCAAAGTAATGGCCGATTTTTCGGTAGAGGCCGGTTCATATATTTACGATACACTTAGCTTTGTGCCCACCCAATCAGGCCCCAACCGCGCTGAATTAGCCATACAGGATTACCCCATTACCTACGATGATAATTATTTCATTGCCTTTAATGTGATTGAGAAAATAAAGGTAGTTGCCATTGATGAAGGCCACGCCAACATTTACTTAGATGCCCTGTTTAAAAATCAACCCGAGTTCAATTATGCTACCGTAACCGCAAACGGTTTCGACCCATCTGTGCTCTCCGGTTGCCAGTTGGTGGTCCTCGATGATTTAAAAACCATACCCACCGGTTTAGCCACCGCCATAACCGGCTACATTGGCGATGGCGGTGCTGTAACTTTNNGGTGATAAGTGCGACCAGGAGGCTTACAACCGCTTTTTAAATAACCTGCAGGCCAACAGTATAACCGGTTTCTCAGAAACGCAGCAGGACATGGCCACCATCAACCTGCAACAGAATATTTTTAAAGATGTGTTTGAGAAAGTGCCGCAGAATATGAACCTGCCAATGGCCAAAAAGTATTACACTTTTTCGCACTCCACGGCCAGTAATGAAGAGGCCATTCTGAGTTTAAAAGACGGTGCCTCATTCTTCAGCCGCTATCCTTATTTGCAGGGTTCACTATACGTCTGCGCTGCCCCGCTCGATAAAGATTTTTCCGACCTGCCGGTGCATGCCATTTTTGTGCCCATGCTGTATAAAATGGCGGTGCTGAATATCAAAGGCGGCAACATCAGTTATTTTATTGGCGACAAAACCCGCATTGAGGTTGATGCCCCCAAAGTAACCGGCACCAAAGTTTATAAAATAAAAGGAGAGAACGTAGAGTTCATCCCCGAACAGTTTGCCGTAGGCACCAAAATACTCCTCGGCCTCAGCGACCAGGTAAAAAAGGCCGGCTTCTACAAAGTAGGCCTCGAAGGCAGCGACAGCACCCAAACCCTCGCCCTCAACTTCGACCGCCGCGAAAGCGACCTTAAATTCAGCACCGCCGTGCAGCTAAAAGAAAAATACCCCCAGCCCAACGTAAACGTAGTAAACACCGCCAACTCCGAAGTAGCCTCCATAGTAAAAGAACTCGACCGCGGCACACCGCTTTGGCGCTGGTGCCTTATCATGGCGCTGGCGTTCCTCGCCCTGGAAATTGGGTTGTTGAGGTTTTGGAAGGTGTAAGTATCCCAACCATCTAAACGTGCCGTCATTGCAAGGAGGCCCTGCAACGAAGCAATCTTGTATTNNTTCCGCTCCTATCCCTCACGCGAACAGCCCCGACCGCGCATTTCCCCTCTGGAGAGTGGCCAAAGGCCGGGGTGTGTGGCTGCTTGCATTTAAACTCCCCCTCCTGATTCAGGAGGGGTGACAAGCGAAGCGATGTCGGGGTGGTTAGGCTGTTAGCCCGTAGGGCGGCTGTTGGGCACATTTAAATGGTGATTATATTTTGCCTGTGAAAG
>PMXD01000106.1 GCA_003165895.1 Bacteroidota bacterium
TCTTTTCTTTAATTTTTAACAGCTTCTTAGCAAAGGAAAGTCGCATAAAAAATGTATGTGGTTTCACCTTTATTGCCGTCTGCTTTAGCTGACGGATGGTTCCGGGCAAGAAGTACGGCTTTAGCCACAGTGCCTTTTGGCTAAAGCCATTTTTTGGGCAATCATTAACCGTCAGCTAAAGCAGACGGCAATAAAATACAATATGTTGATTACCAATATAGTTGTTATCGTTCTAATCCATAACTCACGTTGTCTTAGAAACTGTTTTAAATTATAAAACAAATGCATTTTTAGCCAGTAAGGCACAAAGAAAAATGCGAAGAAATACACAAAGCTTATAAAAATCCAACTGCTGCTACAAGGACATTCAAAAAAAAACTTAGTGCCTTAGCGTGGCAACGGTTTTTGCCCTTAAATGTATTAACAATGTAATTTAATACAGTTTCTTAGTGCTTTTGTGGCAAGCGCTTTTTAATAAACGTAAGGAATAATGCGGTAGGGCACGCGCTTTAAATATTCGTTCCAGAGGGGGCCGTATTTGAGGGCGCAGCGCTTATCGTCATCAATTTGGCGGGGGAAAAGGAGGGCCACGTAGTAAAGGGGGTATAACCATGGCCACAGCAAAAGAGGGTGGCCCACACAAAGCACAACGCCGGTGGCCATTACAATTTCGCCCAGGTAGTTGATATGCCTGCTATGGCCCCAAAAACCGTTAACCAACAGCGTTTTGTTACCATCGGCAATTGCTTCAGGGGTTATGCCTAAAAAAACACGGTTGGGGTCCTTTTTAAAAAAGTATTTCTGCAGGTTAGCGCCGCGCGATAAACACCAGCCGGTAAAGAAAACAAGTGCAGATAATGCAAGCAGGGGCACCGGTGTATGCGTATAGGGCAAAGCAACGGTACTCCATAAAGGGATGGCGTAGAAATACGGGTAAAATGCAATACAGCCCCAGCCCAGTTTAAAGCCAACGCGCTCGGCAAAAAGGTCGTAAGTATATAAGTGTACTTCTTCGAAGGTCAGGTAATCAATCAGAAAAAAAGTAAGAAGGCCGGTGGCGAGAAAAATGCCGGTGGATGATTGTGCACCGTATAGTATGTAATGATGCATGGCAAAGCTGAGCACATTGAGCTGAAGCATAATAGCGCCCACCAGGTATAGCCACATTTTGGCATCAATACGCCCGCCCCATAGCTGAGGGTTTTCGAGGCGGCCCAGGTAAAAATCGGCTAAAAATGATTTTGTAACCGGTGCGTTGGGGAGCACTAAAACCACTGAAAATATAAGGCCGAAAATAACGGCACCCGCCAATCCCTGCCAGCGGTAAGTGTATAGCCAATCCCAGGGCAATAAGCCTGTATAGCAAACCGCAGACCAGGTAAGCACCACTATAAAAAGCACTTGTATGCCGTTTAACCGGTACCGTAATTTTTCAGTAGAATTTGTTTTGGTGGCATACCCTGTAACCCAACGGCCGGGCACCAAAACGTTTAGAAGAAAAATGTAAAAGTAAATACCAAGCGGTGCTAAAAAGCCGACAATCTGAGCCATACTCTGCTGCATAAATGAGCGATGAATGTAGCAAAAAGCGGGGCATTAATATGGCCACAACGGGGTAGCGGTGCAGGTCAAATTGTCGCTACTTCTTTTTCCCCTATTGCCGTTGGCTTCAGCCAACGGAGTATAATCAAAATCTCTGTCGGCTTTAGCCAAAAGAATCTTTTGGCTAAAGCCGTATTTTTTTGTCATTACAATCCGTCAGCTAAAGCAGACNNGACGGCAATAAAGAACTCTCAAAGGAACTAAAGCGACAATTCGGTTTGCACCCCCGTGGTAGTTGTTAACCGGCCTAAATGCGGTTTTCGGATATATGGGACGAAGAATGATTTAATTTTTTTTTAAAGTTATGCAACGATTAAGGATTTAAGCCGTAAAACCCCAAAAGAGAAAACTGTTTTAAGGCAAATCAACTTAACATGAAAAACACATTTGCGTATTTAATACCTGTATTTGTGCTTCTTTTGGCAGCGCAGTCAGGCAATTGCCAAACAACCGCGTTGCTGGCATCCAATTGTAAGCTGCTTGCATTAAGCGATGGGACCGGCACTACTGTTACCGGCGCTGTAACAAGCAATATTGCCAACGGAGAATGCACGGCGTTTATTGACAATGTAAGCTATCAGCTAAGCGGGTTTAAGCCGGTTACAGCAACTGTTATTGAGCCGACTGCAGCAGGTGATGAAACAGCGGCCAAAACGATTATTAATATTATTATACCGGGCAAAGCTGAAGCCATAAATAATGGGGAAGAAACAATAAAGTTAAGCGTGGCCCTTACGGAGCCAATTTCACCGGGGTCTGCAGGGTTTAATATTTCTCTTGTTCACAATGGAGCGGCATATACTTTGGTAAAGGGAGATGGAAGCAATGTTGAGGTAACAGATTTTATCTGGAGCCGGGACCGCAAAAGCTTTATGCTTTCGCTCAACTTTAATTGCACTATGCACAGCACTATATTTCCGGAGGATGGAAAAAGGAATGTGAACCTGAAAGGCAAATTGCTGCGGGTTAAGGTGATGGTGCCGGGGGTTGCTTCGGCGAGTAATTAATAAGGGTTTAATAAAAAAAGCAGAGCGCCGGTTTGGGTTTATTGTAAACTCAAACCGGCGCTCTGCTTTTTATTGGGGGAGGATGAGGCCAGATATCCCGGTTTTCCGTGGCGAAGGCCAAATGGGAACTTATAATGAATGAAATGTTTTATTTTTATGACTAAAACTATATGCATTGTGGGCAAATTGAACGTTTGAGAACAACCTTTAGCAGAAGATGGCCGACGGATTTTGGCATTGTAGATATTGCCAGATGTTTCGGTCGGGAGACCGAAACAATTCATTTAAACTTCCAGGTTGGCCTGAAGGCACACCTGGAAGAACGGGGTGGCCCCCGCCGACCATACAATTGTTGTTCCACAACATGTTGGACCTGCTCCCAAACCTCAGGCACCTAAACCGCAACCTAAAAAAACAAGCCCTTACGAAGTCTATTTTATTCCAATAAACAATTTAGAAAGCAAGACAATAAATTGTACTGAAGTTTAATCCAAAAATGCAAGTTTCTTAGTTGGTAATATATCGCAACCGGTAATTGAATTTAAAACTAACTCGCTTTTCAATTCTTCATTTATATAATTGCTGGCATCAAAGTTACCTATTTCAAACAAAGCAAGGTCTTTGTCAAATGAGTTGTTAAGCACAATTTTTTCTGCCCATATTGACAATACCTCTCCGGGGTTGTCAGCTATAAGTTTTTTTTCTTTCATTAATAAATCGTCGAACGAATCTATGGCTATGTATCTTTCATTAGTAGCGTAGCTTTTATAAATAAAGAAAGTAGATAAAGGGTAATTAACGCAGTCACGCACATTGCCAATAATATGTATAAAATAGTAATCATAATAAACTTGTTTATGAAATACTTTGGCGGGATAATACCGGTGGCTAACCATTTTGTATTGCTCAAAAATTGCTTTTAGCCTTGGACTAATCAAAAAACCCCAGCCGGGCCCAAAAGTGCTTAATAAATCGGTGCGTTTTGCCTGATTATGCAATACAAAACTGTCAAAGTCTGGCATAAAATCCGGAAACTCGTCTATGTTCCTTGCCATTGCATATAATGAAACGTTACTGTCTTTATTATAGCCCGGTGTCATTCTTTGAACTTGCGGATATTGGCTGCCTGTTTCTTTAGTATCGCAGGCAGGCTTAAACTCATAGTAGTTCATTAGAGATATTATTGTGAAATAAAGGTATGTAAATATAGAAGTTATCCTATTATTTCCCCGCTTTCTTTACTGGACGGTGTATGGGAAAATACAACGCATAGTAAAATACAATGGCGACACTATTAAGTTTCATTATGGGCCTGACGGCAATAGGATTGCCAAAGAAGTTTTTGTAGATTCGTTACACAGGTGGACGAATACTTATTACGTACACGATGCACAGGGCAATATAATGGCCACTTACCAGTGGATAAACCGCGATACCTTTAGCCTTGATGAGTTGGTAATGTATGGTAGTAGCCGCTTAGGTACCTTGGGTGCCAACATCGTTCTTTGCGATACTGCTTTAAGAGATACTGCATATTATGCTTTGCACGATACCTCTACCAATCCTTTTACCGATAGTGTAACTTATTTTACTGCCGGGTTAAAACAATACGAGTTCACCAATCATTTGGGCAATGTGCTTTTAACCCTTACCGACAGGCACATACCGGTTTATGTTTTGGGTGGTTTTGCTTTGTATAAACCTGAGGTTGCTAGTGCGCAAGATTATTATCCCTTTGGGATGGAAATGGTAGGAAGGGCTTATAATCCGGCGCTGTATAGGTTTGGGTTTAATAATAAGGAAAAGGATGATGAGGTTGAAGGAAAAGGAAACGAATACAACTATGGATTTAGAATTTATGATCCTAGGTTAGGTAGATTTTTAAGCGTTGACCCCTTGCAGAAAAAATATGCCTGGCTTACTGCTTATCAGTTTGCAGAAAACAGCCCTATAGAATTTTTTGATATTGATGGCAGAGAGAGCGGTTGGAATGTCCCGTCTGGAATAGGTGAAAATGCCTCTATGCAACCGCTGACTGCCCGTTGTTCCGAGTGTGTCGAAGACCAACTCGGAACTTCAAATGAAAGGTTTGAGTCTCCCGACTCAAACAACGAGCGGCATCGGCAAATGGAATGTTTGAGAACAACCTTTAGCTGATGGTGGCTGTTAAATTCTAGAATTGCAGATATTGCCAGATATTTCGGTCGGGAGACCGAAACGATTCATTTAAACTTCCAGGTTGGCCTGAAGGCACACCTGGAAGAACGGGTTTAAGTGTGCCTTCAGGCTAACTTGAAACTCTGTATGAAGCGTTTGAGTCTCCCGACTCAAACAACGTGCGGCATCGGCAAATTGAATGGTTTAGCACAAGACTTTAGCGAAAGGCGGCTGATAGATTTTGAAGTAATAGATATTGCAATTTGTTTGGGTCAGGAGACCCAAACGTTCATTTAAACTTCCAGGTTGGCCTGAAGGCACACCTGGAAGAACGGTGTTTCGGTCGGGAGACCGAAACGATTCATTTAAGCTTCCAGGTTGGCCTGAAGGCACACCTGGAAGAACGGGGAAGGGAACAGCCAATACAAACGCGGACTTCAGATTTATCGAAGNNTCTTTAGGTGGCTTATCTTCTTCCTCCGCCACCGTGGCCACCACCACCGCCGTGGCTTGGGGCAGCGTGTCCGCGTTCGTCAAAGCGTTGTCCGCCGGGCTTGCTCATACTGTGTACTGCAGGCCTTGAATTAGGATTATGAAGCTGGCCTTTTTCGTTAGACATATTTTGCTCGTGACCCACTTGCTCTTTGGTGCGCTCCACATGGTTAGCTTCGCGTATGGAGTTTACTTCATTAGCCCCAGGGCGATAGTGTACACCATTGGGCCCGTTAAAACTATATCTTGCCCCCACATTTTCATGAATGCCTTCGCGGCTTACGTAGGTATTATGAAAGCCCCCGCCAACGTGCCATACAGCAGTGTTATACATAAAGTGGCCGCCTTCCCACCGGCCGCCGTAAAAACCGGCGCCGTAATAACCAAAGCCGTAGTTAACGCCGCCATAGTAACCAATGTGGTCACCCCAATAGCCGTGGTGCCAGCCGTAATAGCCACCGTAAAAGCCCCAGTATCCGGGTGTCCATAGCATGCCAATGCCTGGAGGCATTACCCAAACGCCAGGTATCCAATAATAACCTGCCATACCCCAGGCCCAATAACCGGGGGTCCACATATAGCCATCGGCAGGGCAGGGTGGCTGAACATACTCAGGCATTGCCGGTGGAGCGGTCTGTGCTTTTACAGTAACCGTAGACTCGTCGCCGGTGTAATAAGTGTCGTCCTGACTAAAGGCAGCAGAAACTGCCATAGTGCAGATGGAAAATAAAATCAGTAGCTTTTTCATAGTGATAGTTTTATGGTTGTGACTTCGTGTTTAACTACAAGTTTAAGGCAATAACATGATAAGATTTGCAAAATGCGTGCCGAAATGTTTTAAAATTTCATAAGAGGGGTTTTTACAAACAGACGTTTGCCGGAATATAGTCAAATCATGCCGTTCGAATTGCATCCGGTCCTTCTTGCTCTATAAATCCGGAAATTTAAAATTGACAGAGATTAGATCTCTTCAATAAATCTAATCTCTGCGTTTGTTTTGGCGGGTTCCCTCTTTTTTCAGCTATGCCTTATCTGCATTTAAGTTTAGTCGGCTGCCTTTAATTGTCGTTCTTTTTTCTTGATAAAAAAGAACCAAAAAATCAAGGCTGCTAAGCAATTTCCTAAAAATGCTTCTCCACGCAGGAAATAAACGAACTCGACGTGACTGTGGCCGTTGTATCTAACTGTGAGGCTATAGGTAGTTATAGTTTACTGTGTTTGGGTCTCATACAGCGTTTCTTTCT
>PMXD01000353.1 GCA_003165895.1 Bacteroidota bacterium
TTTTTGGGTTTTTAGAGGTGCCCCTTATACAAAAGATACAAGTAATAAATATCAAACAGGGCACAAAAAATATACAAAGAACTGAGAAAATAGTTATCGGGGTATTTAGAGTAAAACATAACGCTTATAATTCCGGTACCCAAAAATTTGGCCCAGCCCGTAAGTTTGCGGTTGCCCTGGTAACCTGGTATAAAGTACATGTAAATAAAACAGATACTCATTACCAGGTTTATTACATACGAATCGAGCGGGGCCATAGGCAGGTCGTAACGCAGGATAAAACTGCACTGAACAAAAAAACTGACCACCAGGCCCGCAATCAGAAACTTATGAAAATTCTGCTTAAAAAAATCTACCCTCATTTGTTTATACCCGTAGTGGTAAAGCGAATAAATAATATAGGCATCTAACACCAACCAGGCCCAATAGGCTAATACCAGGGCATTTCCCATATTGGGAACAAAGAAAATGGCCGTGGTAATTTCGCAACCAAAATTGAGGGTAATAGCAATGGCCGGAATATCCAGCGTCTGTTTTTTGACTATCCAGTAAATGGTATTAATATAAGCGGCTACCCAAAGCACTGCACCGGTGGTAAAAAGTACAATTTGCGGCACTGTATAATCAACTGTATTAAACCACGGATGCGGCGATTGAAAGTATTCAAATATGGTCATGTGCTACTTTTTGTTATCCAAAAATAAGAGCAAACAAAGCCTCGGTTGCAAAGTCAATACCATATCCTATGGCCCAAAATACCATTATAATTTTAAGCCACAAAGGGGTTTTAGCTGCATGCGTTAAGCCCCGGTTGTAGCGCCAGAGGTCGTACCATTTAAGGGGAAGTAACAGCCAGGGTTCGGTTAACGGCCATATTTTACAATAAGGCTGGTTTTGCCCCGATGCATCAATAATACAGTTAACGGCGCGTCGTGCAGCTTCATTGGCGCCTTCCATAGTTGCAAGATCGGTATTGGTGCGTACATAATCAGATGCAATAAAAAGGTTTGAAATATTGGAATTGGCATTAGGCCGAAGGGTCCAGGAGTGAACCGTGTTTACCAATAATGGCTCCAGGTTGAAAAGGGTTTCGTGCGGTGCGCTTTTTTCTAACAGCGCCTTTTGGCCTGTTTCAGCATCATGAATATCACTATCAATATAATAATATTCAATCATACTATCGTCCAGCACTTTTGCTCCATTTACATTCAGGCTTCTGCTCAGCTGCAGCCAAACGAATCTCGAAATTTCCTCGCGGGTGCAGTCTTTCGCTAATTTTTCTGCACCGGTCTCCGGGTCTTTAAAAGTAGTTTTCAACCAATCGGAAACGTCAATGGAAATGATAGATTTAACCTTGCCGTTATAGCACTTACTTAAATCAAAATCCTTCCAGAACTGGGTTTGGGTAATAGAAGTAACCGCCCACTCGCTATCACTGTAAATAATATGGCCGTTGCTGATATCCACCTGCTGATTCAGGTAAAATTGTATGCCATTCATCCAGCTTACACTTTTGGCCAGGGTATGCAGCGAATCCAAAACATTATCGGCCGCTATCATTCCATCGCTTTTTTTAACCAAAGCCGCCGCGGCTTCAACCGGTACCGCCATTATGTAGTAATCGGCATTATCTTTTATCAGGTGTCCATCCCCGTCCTTAATATGCACACAGGCAACAGCCCCACCATTCATTTCTATCTTAACCACCTCGTGATTCAGAAAATATTTAACCCCTTTCTGTTCAAGATATTTGCTCCAGGGTTTTAACCATTTATCATTGGTAGGCCCGTTTAATACCCGGTCGGTATTTACGCCCGGCGTGGTCATGGTGTATATAAGTTGTAAAAAAACGTTGCCGCCGGTTTTTGTACTGGCAGACTTAGCCTGGGCAGCCACCAAAGTGCGCACTAAACCACCTGCCAGCAAATGCTGATAGGTTTCGCTGTAATAATCAGCTTCCAAAAATTCCCACCAGCTTAGTTTTTCGTACTCATCACTCCGCCTCTCCTTGCAACTGGTAGCCAGTTCAAAAACCCGGCTTTCAAAAAATTGCCTTTCCTGTGTGGTTAATCCTGAATTTACAAATTGGGTATAAAAGCCTTTCAGCACCTTCCAATCGGCCCAGCTGCGCGGAAAATTAGCTATTGAAATAAGCGCAGGTTTATCGTAACGCGCCAGCATAATGCGGCTGGTAGGTGTAAGGTTACCATAGCACCCGTCTTTCTGAAAAGGCTTGCCAGGCGATTCCTGAAATGGAATGCGTTTCATAGTGTCCGTAACATGCTTGTAAAAGCCCGGGAAAAACCTGAAACCATGCTCACCGGGCAAAGGCTTGCCGTTAATTTTACCATGGCCGGCATCAACATCTACCGACCTTGCCTTGCCGCCCACATAGGTAGGATTTTTATCATAAACGGTTACCTCAAAACCCCTTTCAATTAATTCGTGCGCAGCGGTCATGCCCGCAACTCCGCCGCCTATAATAATTACCTTTCGTTGTGCCATGGGTTATTTGTGTTGAAAGATAGAATTAGTTATTTATTCAGGCAAACCATTCTTTACAAACTAATTATATCCATATAATATAACTACCGGAATCCCGTTGCCCATTTCAATAGACACTTTATGCTATTTACCTATATAGATTGAGTTTTGCAACCTACCTGTCGTCAACACAACAATTATCAGGAAAAAATACTACCGGGTGTTTAAACTGATTGAAAGCTTGTAATAAATTACCATACCGTTATCAATGTCGTTGAGTTAAGCCGAAACTCAGTTCTTTTTGCGCTATGCTACCTCCCAGCCTCCGAAGCGGAGGAGCAGCCGCGCAACAAAAAGAACAATTTTGCCCGGTGGTTGTATTTCTGGGTTGCGGTTCTCCCGTTTCGGGAGTTAGAGGGTTTGGGTAGAGGTATTCCTTAACTTAACGACATTGATACCGTTATCCTTATTGCCGCGCACCTCCGGCATAGGATTTCTGTTAAAGAGCTTAAAGCCGCAACGCCTAAACCGGTTGCACCGCCGGCTGTTTTACATTTTTTAAACAGAAGCCTGATTTTTGACACTATCTTTGCCCCCTTAATTTGGAAATGAGCAAAGTACTGGCTTTATTTTTTCTTATGGCTTTAATGGGGCCCTGTAAGGCACAGGCTCCCCTTAAAAATCATCCTTATTCTACGCAAAGTGAAGAAGGATTTTCGCCATGCCGAGATACTTTTTCAATTCTTAAAAACCATTTGTCCTACGATATCGGTATTATCCTCCCCTCATGGTTACCAGTTGTTGACCGCAATTATGTGGGCATTATGGAAGGCAAGGTTACCTATAACCCGACCGATGGAAGCGATGGGCCACATGTATATGAGGAAGACCTGCCGTTCTATCATTACTCGCACGACGTTAATTTTGATATTATACCCGATAAAACCGATGACAACCGGTTTACCAATATGCTGCCCCTGCTGGTTTACAAAAGACAGCCTGCCAATGACACAGTGATGAATACTGTAATGCATTGCGAGTGGGAGTGTGGCCTGGCCATGGCCAATTGGATAAACCCCATCAGGGCCGATAATGATGCCGGGCGGAGCGGTGGTTTTTTCAGTGCCGGCCACGAAATGGGGGATGTAATCTGGAATTGGCCTGCGCCCGGAGACTGGGCGCATGTTGAAGGCAGTTATGTTTGGGACCGCGGCCATCCGCCATCCAATGCCGAACTGCACCCGCTGCGGTTTGTAGCCTTTAAACGTGCACTGCCGGAGAGGGTAATTATTGGCGACAGCTCTATTAAGTTTGCTACCCGCATTGATATTTTTGCAAGTGGCGATGGCGGTGCCTTGCAAAATAACAGGTACAACGCGCCAAAATTTGTACGCCGGGTAAACATGAGTTCGAAAGATTATGAGTTTACTGCAAAAATTGACCTGCCGCGTCCATCGCCCGGTGCACATCTGAGATATACCATAACTACGCATAAAGGAGATGACTTTTCGGCTGGTGAAGCAGTTGAAGTGAATGATGATTCAGCAACTGTGCGTGTAATTGTTCCCTGGAACAGTAAAAACGCCAACGACCTTGAAATTTACGCCCGCACCATTGATGTTTACTGGGATGAAGGCACCGGTGTTGCAGCTGCCCAGGCGGTTGATATGTACAAGGTAACGCTTACAAATATCCATTTCAGGTACCTGGATGAGATTATTACAAAAGCGGAGGTGCGGCTTTTTGCCAGCGTTGGCAACGACTGGATATTTGTAAATGACTTTTTTCCGAAGAAAGGAAAGATACTGACCAAAGGCCTGGGTAAAACCTATAAGCACCACTGGACTTTGAACAACCAGTTTATAGTTTGTGTACCGCGTGGCAAAAGCTTTAGGGTGAATATGAGCGGATGGGAGGTAGACGGGGTTGATATGCTTTTCGGTAAATTACTCGACCCGGGCTCTCCCTGCAATCGTAAAACCAAGCACACCTTTAAAGCCAGCACTTTTACTTTTGTCATGTTTATGCGCGGCTGCTTTGATGATAATTACGGCGAGATAACCAAACTGCACAACTACAATAACCTGGGAAAAACTGACCAGTTTAAAAACTCTCCCCAAACCGGTTTTAATGATGACCCATGCCCCTTCAGCAAGTACCCTTTGAAGGACCGGGTATTTTTAACCTATACCATCGAAAAAGTAAATTAACGCTGAATCTTATTATACTCGCAGCCAAAAGCAAATCAGCGCAGATTACAACAACCAACAAGCATGACACAGGTAAAATCGTCAAAAAACATTTGCATCATCTTTACGCTTCTTATACTGCAGCTGAATTGCATGGCCTGGGGGGCTGCCGGGCACAAAATTGTTGCCAAAATTGCCTTTAGCCAGTTAAACGCAGCGGAAAAAGATTCATTAACAAAATACTTGCGCGGGGCTTCAATAGAAGAAGCAAGCGTGTGGATGGATGAAATAAAGTCAGACAAGTCATACGATTACCAGAAGCCCTACCATTATATCAACCTCGATAAAGATTCGGCATTCCATGCCTCCGATACAGCCAATATTGTATGGGAGTTAAAACGGGTTGTTGCAGAATTAAAAGACCGTCAGAAATATTCAAAAGAAAAAATTGAGATTGATTTTAAAATACTGATGCATCTGATGGGCGACCTTCACCAACCCCTGCACGTGGGCTATGCAAAAGATATTGGCGGTAATTCGGTCCAGGTATTTTATAACCAAAGCCCCACCAACCTGCATAGGGTATGGGATACCGAAATTATACAAGATGCTGTATTGGGGCAACCTCTCGACTGGTCGAAACTAAGCCAGTTTTCGAAGGAAGATCTGACCCGGATCAGGCATATTGATTTTGAGGCATGGATGAATGAGTCGCGCAGTCTGCTTGATACCGTTTATAACTATAAGGGAAATGACCTGAAACATAAATACATGGAGCAAAACGCGCCTATTGTTGAAAGGCAATTGTTGCTGGGCGGAATAAGGCTGGCAGCTGTTTTGAAATATATTTTTCAAAGCTAGTTGCCGGGCCGGGAAAATGCGCCCCGATAATCCCCGAGCGGGGTTATTTAACGTGAGTTATGGATTACAAAAGCCTTAGCAAAGGAAATGCATAAAAAATGGTTGCTGTTTTNNTTTAGCTGACGGATGGTTCTGGATAAAAAATACGGCTTTAGCCACGGTGCATTTTGGCTAAAGCCATTTTGGGGGCAATCATTAACCGTCAGCTAAAGCAGACGGCAATAAAATACAATATGTTGACTACCAATATAGTTGTTATCGGTCTAATCCATAACTCATGTTATCTAAAAAACGAAAGCAATTTCAATTTCTTTACCGGTAAAATTCATAGTAAGCGCTTTGTTTCTGCGCCGGTAAATGGCTCTGTCTTTAAGGCCCAGTGCCAGAAAAACCGCCCCGCCAATAGAGGCAACGCCCCCAAGCACACCAAGTGCAGCTTCCGAACCGCGCCGGGTAGTCAGCTCATCTGAGTATGTTGAATCTTTAGGATTAAGTTTGCGTGATACAGTTGCCAGCAGGATATCGCCGATTATAAATCCCGCGCCTAGTGATAAAATAACCGACCCGCCAATTACTTTTGACTTAGCCCTATCCTGCAAAGCCTTTAAAGACATAGTATCTGTCTTGGATAAAAAAACTTCCGATTTTACTTCGGGTTGCTTTATTTCCGGTTGCGGTAAGCCCAGTATTTTAGCCCTCGCCTTATTGTAGTCTTCATCGTTCATTGCACCGGTGTCGTACACCTTTTTTAACTGGTCCAGTTTTATCTGTGTGGAGTCGGTTGTTTGGGTATTTGCAGTGCCCGGGGTTTGAGGCTGCGGTTTCGTATTCAGCAGACCGGCTTTCAACTTATTATATTCATCCGAATCAATATCGTCCGATTCGTACATTTTTTTATACTCGTCCAGTTTTATTTGGGTCGAATCGCCGGTAACTGTATTATCCTGGCCGGACGGGGCCTGGCCCTGCACACAAAACCCCGCAAAAACAAGAAACAAAATTGCGACCAGCTTTAATTTCACGTTTAACATTTACTCATTTATAAATTATTTCCACCAACTCCGGCAAGCCAATATTCATGCCCTTAATAAACAACCTGCAAACCGAAAACTGATAAAAAGCGCAGTTTAATTAAGCCAGGGTGTTCGAAACAAAAATAGAAATAAGATCGAAAGCGCGAATATGCATACATTTTAACCGGATAAAAAGATTGAATAATTGCCTTTCCGGCGAATGGAATACGGTTCTGGCCGGCCTTTAGCCTACTACCCAACCAGATTTCTTTAAATCGTTTTTATAAAATTAATTGGCATTGGGGCACCCACCTGATACCGCAGCTGCCATTGGATTTGTCGTCTTATTGCCCAAAAAACACGGGTATAAAAACGGAGCCTTGCCTGTTTTAAACTCTGGTTTCCTTCCAGTACATTCGTGAATCTTTTCACATTTATCTGAACAAGGTTGGCCAAAAGATTAGTTCACCCAATTTGAGCAATTTTCCAATCAGCTTTGACCGGGGGGGAAAAGATAAATGTTGAAAGGTAACAGGCGGGCCATCTTTAAGGGGGCCCGCTTTTTTTATGCCCGGTTACTTTCGAAATTATCCGGCTAACATTCCTGGATTTAGCAAATTAACAATTGCCGGAGTCAAAGGCAGGCCAACTTGCGGGAGCTAAACTTTAGTCGTATCTTACAACTAACAAAACAAGAAAAGCAAAATTTCCTGCATTCAGTTTGTATCTGAAAGCTTCTTTAAGGGTAAAAATTATCTCTATTATTTATTCACCTTTAAAATTCAGTGTTATGTTAATCACAATGCTTGTTGGTATATTTCAGCACCCCATGTTTTGGTGGCTGATACTTCCGCTTATCGGTGTTACGCTATTGGTTGTGTTTATGTTGTGGGAAAGCAGGCTTCCCAAAAACCTGGCCAACAGAAAGTAATTGGTTCCATAAAGCATATACAGCAATTGCTTAGCACAATCCAAGGCATTGGATTGAAACCGTTTTTATTGCGATGCCGCGGGTAAGGTGAAAATTATGTGCCAGCTAAGAAGCTGTTTTAAATTACGTTAATAATACATTTAAAACGCAGGAACCAAAACTAATTCTTGCCACAAAGGCACAAAGACACTAAGAGGCTATTAAAAATTAAAATAAAATGCAATTTAACACAAAGAACACAAAGGAAAATGCCAATACAAAG
>PMXD01000359.1 GCA_003165895.1 Bacteroidota bacterium
CCGCTTTTTTTTATTTTTGGAACATTCCTCATGAAAATTTATTTTTTATTACTTAATTTAATTAATAATATGAAGAAATTAATTACGCTTGTTTTTGCATTGGCAATCATAGTTGGCGGATTCGCCCAAACTCAAAGAACCGTATTATTTGAAATGTTTTCGGGCGAAAACTGCCCTCCTTGTGCAGGAACTACGCCGTATGTTTATTACTGCGTAGATAATAACCCGTCAGAAGTACAGTTGATACATTATATGTCGCCGGTGCCAACAACAGGCATGCTTTGCCAGGAAGATGCTGCTGATGATAATACCCGGTTTAGTTACTATGCAGGCAATCAGTGGAGCACCCCGTGGGGACAACAGGATGGCGCGATGTGGGACTCAACATTACTTACCAACTGGGGCAATGACCCTGTTACCTGGTGTGCAAACCTTAACACCGGTGCGCCGGCCAGCACTTATCTTAATGCCGAGTATACAGTGCCAGCTTACTTTAACATGGCGGTTTGGGATACTTTTACCAGCGGCGCTACCGATTCTTTTTACGCCTCAGTAACTATTACCTGTTTTGACACTACGGGTAATGATACTTTTACAATGATAACTCCGAAGTTGCAATTTGCGCTGGTGGAAAACCTGAATTATGTGGCGGAAATAGGTAACAATGGCGAGACATTTTTTGGCAACGTAGTCCGCCACATGTATCCTTCAGCTTCAGGTACTACATTACCCACCAGTTGGGCAAACGGGCAAACAGCTACTTATACATTTAAAGGCAAGCTGCCTGCCTACATACGCGATAAAACCCAGCTTAATTTTATTGCTTTTATACAGGATAACTCAACCCTAAAGGTAATGCAATCGGCAGGTACACTGCCTTTTACATTTAACACAGATATTGCGAATGGCGGAATTCAGGGAAATTTTGCCAACTGCAATAGCGCTCAATATACCCCGTCTGTAGTACTTGCTAATGTAGGTTCAACCGTCATTACTTCTTGCTCAATCATTGTTTCGCTTGATAATGCAATTATCGATACCGTTCCCTGGTCTGGAAACCTGGCCGTTGGCGCTACCACTGTGGTATCTTTGTCGCCAATCAACATTTCGGCAGGCACACACACAATTAGAGTAAACCTGAGTAAACCAAACAATATAACCGATCCTAACCCGGCTAACAATACCGCCGGGTTAAGCCTCGAAATTGCCGACTCTGCTGCTGTAACTCCATTATCTCAGGGTTTTGAGAATGTAGTTCAGGGTGGCCAGGGCTGGGTTGCAACTACAGGCCAGGCTTCTGTTTTCCAGCGTACTTTAAACGATAGTGCCGGTATTGCCGAACCCTGGATTATATACACTGCCGACCATGACTCTACCTGGCGCGTGGTAAGTACAGCGGGCGATAACTCATCGCACAGCCTTATGCTTGATTGGTATGATAATGAGTTCGGTGCCGGCGATGGCGAGTTTATTACCGCTGTTGACTATCTCTTTTCACCCAGCTTCAGCCTGGGCAATGTACCCCACGCAGTTGTGACGTTTTCACGTGCTTACCAACAGATTGATTGGTCGCAGGCAGAACAAGGCGGAACACCCAGTACTGATTCATTGTTTATTGATGTTTCAACTGATTGTGGTAATACCTGGACAAATGTTTATGCACAGAATGGAAGTGGCTTAGCCTCCGTTCCAGTCTATGCCTGGACCGGGCAAACCAACCCGCCGGTATTTGTACCCACAGCTGCGCAGTGGGCTACGGATTCAGCAGATTTGACACCATTTGTTAACAATCCTGATGTTATGCTGAGTTTCAGAGCTTCCACCGCCGGAACGGGTTCCGATGGTAATAACTTGTACCTGGATAATATTAATATACTTGCCCCTTACCCTGCTGGCATAGTTACGCCGTCAGCAAATGTTACATCCCTGGAAATTTATCCCAACCCAACCCAGGATCAGGTAAGCCTGAATGTCCAATTAACCCAGGCCACGGAAATAGTTTACCATATTGTTGATATGGAAGGAAACGATGTTAGTGCATATTATCACCAGCAGGCATTACCAGGTCAGAATACTTACTCACTCAGCACGGCTTCCATGGCTTCGGGCACTTACCTGTTACAAATTGTTGCAGGAGGCGAAAGGTCGTCAAAGTTGATTTCGGTAATACGTTAATAGACGGTTATTAAAAAAAACATTATGAAACACCTGATAGTTGTATTAGCCATTTTATGTTCAATCGGAGGATTTGAGCCATTGAGTGCACAGGCCCTGCTCATTACCCCAGGTGATACGGTTATTTACACCGCTTCCCTTACCAATATGAATACGAATTCAAGCGGTGTGGCTCAGTTTTGCAGCATCGTAAACAAATCCGGGCAAAACGACACAGTTTGCTGGAAAATAGCGCAATTAACTATAAACCCGGGCTGGGGAAGCATGTCATTGTGCGACATTAATGAATGCTATCTGTTTTACGGGGATGTAACGAACGGGACAACGCACCAATTTCCTTTGGCCGCCGATTCAGCCGCAAGTGTTGATGTTACCAGCACCCCTCAATGCGTGGCTGATACCGGTTATTTGCAGGCATTATTCTGGTTAAAGCATGACAGTGCAGCTTCGGCAACATATCTGGTTTATATACCCATTTACAGCGGCTCATGTGCAACCGCCATTCAGCAAGTACAGGACAACCAGTTAAAAATTTACCCTATTCCTGCAAGTACTGATTTTACTATTGAAGGCCTGCAAAACGCAACTAATGTGCAAATTTCAGTTTACGACATATTAGGTAATGTGGTTTTGCACAAAACCATTGCCCAACCTGCCAATTACGTTAGTATCAGTACCGCTGGTTTAATCAGCGGAGTATATATTCTTTCCGTTGAAAGCGATGGCGTTAAATTACTTACCCGCCGTATCGAAAAAATGGATTAAGGATTTGCAAAAGAATAAAAACAGAAGAGGGGCCCCGGTTAAGGCCCCTCTTCTGTTTTTATTTTGTACTTAAGAAGTGTAGGTTCTATTTAGATTGCGGCACTAATTTTTGCAGCTCCTCTTCCAAAACAAATTCATCTCCTTCAACGTAGCCCGAATGGGTAGATATTATTTTGCCGGTTGAATCTACTACCACCGTAAAAGGAACACTCTGAATATTCAGTTCACGCTTTAAATCCTGGTTCACGTCTAACAGCACCTGGTAAGTCCATCTCTGGCTTTCAACATAAGGCTTTACTTTACCCGCACTTCTCGAATCATCAATTGAAACAGCTACCACCTGCACATTATATTTCTTCTGCCATTCTTCATATAATTCCGAAATATTGGAAAGCTCCTTTTTACAAGGTATGCACCAGGTAGCCCAAAAGCTAAGCACCGTTACCTTCCCCGATTTGCCATAATCAGCTACATTTATTTTTTTTCCGTCTACATTATTCAGGCTTACTTCCGGTAATCTTTGCTCACCTAAAATCTTTTCTATCCCCTTTTTCGGCTCCTGGGCATTCATAAAAAAACCAATACCCAGCAGTACAAACATTAAGCATATTCTCTTCATATTTTTAATTTTATAAACTTGCATATTTTATTGAGGGGCATGAAACAATTAACTATCCAAATCTAAAGGATATTTTGAATAAAGCTACCTTCGAATAAATTTGCACCCTATTATACATATTTGAGAATGCAGAAATTATACGCGTTTTTTACAACATTATTGATTTTACTGAGCATTAGCAGCTACAGTCAGTTTGGGTACTTTTCAGGCTCATTACAAACCAATACCAATTTTTTTATCAGGGACCCAAAGATTGGTGCCTACAACATGCCCCAATACGATAACTTTAAAATAGGTACCGATGCCTGGTTAAACCTTAATTACACCAACGAAAAATTTGGACTGGAAATAGGTGTAAGGCTTGATTGTTTCTATAACTCAATTCTGCGGGTACCAACAGCGCCCTATACCGGAGTTGGGCTCGGAAATTTCTTCATCAAAAAAAGAATTAAGGACTTCACATTTACCGGTGGTTATCTATACGACCAAATTGGCAGTGGTATATTATACCGCGCTTATGAAGAACGGACTCTTGCCATAGACAATGCCTTATTAGGCGTTCGGGCTGAGTATGATTACAAAGGCCTGATTAAAATAAAAGCCTTCGGCGGAGTACAGAAACTGAAATTTTCCTATGAGTCACCCATCATTTTAGGCTGTAACATAGAAGGTAATGCAAACCTGGGTGATAAGGTGCGCATGGTACCTGGTGCCGGTATTATTGACCGCAGCGAAGACCAAAATACCATGAACCAGATAGTTTCCACTATCGAGTCGTACGATACGCTTGGCCGGTTTGTTCCCAAGTATAATACTTATGCCTTTACCATTTACAATACCCTTACCGCCGGGGATTTTAGCTGGTATGTTGAGGGTGCCTATAAAACCAAAGAAGCCATCAGGGATAATGAATTACACGAGATAAACGATTCGCTAATCAATGCTGCCGGAAACTGTGTTTATACCTCTGTAAACTACGCCCATAAAGGATTTGGAATAACGTTCCAGTTTAAGCGTACACAGGATTTTTACTTCCACGTTTCGCCAAACCCTACTGAATCAACTTTTGATGGCGAGATGAACTTTATTCCACCGGTTTCGCGCGAGAATTCGTTAAGGCTTCCTTCAAGATATTTTGCACCTTCTTTAGAAAGCCATGAGCTCGCTTTTTCAGAAGATGCAAGTTATGCACCAAGCAAAAAACTAACTTTCGAGCTAAGCGGGTCGTTTGTCCGCGACCTCATAATGAAACAATTTGACCCCATCTCGGCCCCTTTTTTCGGCGAGGGCTTTATTTGCGCAACATATAAACCCATCCGTTCGCTGGAACTTCAATTGGGCTTTCAGTATGTGCGGTATAACAAATTTGTTTATGAGCAGGACGGCGCGCCTAATATTGATTCGTACACCCCCTTTGCCGAATGGCAGTATAAAATAGATAAGAAAAAATCTATCCGCATGGAGCTTCAATACCAGCGCGTGCTTTTAGATTACGGACAATGGCTTTATGGACTTTTGGAATTTAACGTGGCCCCACATTTTTCGGTAGCTGTTTCAGATATGTGGAACTTTAAGCCTAATCCTGAAGTTAACCCTAACGCCAATCATTATTATTCGGTATTTGCCGGTTATACCCAAGGCTCTCTGGCGTTTACGCTTGCTTACGTTAAACAGGTTGAAGGCATTGTTTGCACCGGCGGAGTTTGCCGTATTGAGCCTGCCTTTAGTGGAGTTAAATTTGGAATAACCGCAACTTTTTAATTTTGCAGATTATGAAATATTTCCTGCTTAGTGCTGTAACCATCGTTTATATTTCGCTCCTTTCTTCCTGTAAAGAAGTAGGGCCTGATATAAACCTGCATGGCAACGCCAACTCGGTTTCTGATACCAGCTACATCGAATCACCGGTTGCAACACCTGCGGCTAAGAACGTTTTGATTGAGGAATTTACAGGGGTACAATGCCCTAACTGCCCCTCGGGCCATGTGTTAGAGGCCGGCATTGAAGCCCAATACCCCGGAAGAATATCTGGCGCTGCACTTCATCCAACCAATTCGTTGGGCTCGCCGTTTCCTTTCAGTTTACAAAATCTGGAAGATCCTCTCTCAACAAGCTTATACAGCTATCTCGGTGTTCAGGGGCCTGATGCTGAGCCTTGTGCAGCGATAGACCGGCAGATATTTTCGGGTCAGCCTGGAATTTTAATGCTACGGGATTACTGGACAGCATCTGTAGCAACAGAGTTAGCCCTGACTCCGCAGGTAAATCTTGTATTAACCGATATATACAACCCTGCTAACAGGCAGGTTACTGTTGTATTACAGGTTCATTACACTCAGGATGTTTCGCAACCCAACAATATTACCATAACTCTGACTGAAGACAGCGTTATAACCGCACAGTTAAACGGGGCCAATATTGATACTTTTTATGTGCATAATAATGTACTGCGCACAATACTTACAGGCACCGACGGAGATAACGTAGCGTATAATCCTAATGTAACATTGGTTGCAGGAAGGGTAGTGCAACTGGTATATCAAACAACTTTGAACACATTATGGAATCCTGGGAACATGCATATCACAGCTTTTGTGCACGAACATGCTTTATCGCAAGTGGTCTATCAGGCTGCGAAAATAAAACTGTAAGAGACTGTTTTGAAATGAATCAAAAAACAAACTATAGCGCCAAACTGACTCCTAACGTTCTTCCCTCTCCCTCGCAGAGGGAAGATGCCGAAGGCAGATGGGTGAGGATTCAAAGCGCATAAAAATATTTTCCACTGATTTCAAAACAGTTTCTAAGACTAACTCCCATCATTTTTTAGATTTGCCCTTACTATGAAGATTTCCTATAACTGGCTGAAACAATATGTTGATTTTAATTTAACGCCTAAAGACCTGGGCGAAGTGCTTACCGGCGTGGGCCTGGAAGTAGAAGATATTACCCTTTTCGAAACGGTTCAGGGTGGGTTGGACGGTGTGGTTGCAGGCGAAGTAATAGAGTGCGGTAAGCACCCCGATGCAGATAAGCTATCAGTAACAAAAGTAGATGTGGGCACCGGCGAATTATTGCAAATTGTTTGCGGCGCACCTAATGTGTCAGCAGGCCAGAAAGTGCTGGTTGGTTTGGTGGGCTCAACTTTATATCCTGCTAAAGGCGACAAACTTCAGATTAAAAAAGCGAAGATACGTGGGGTTGAAAGCTTTGGGATGATTTGCGCCGAAGACGAATTAGGCCTGGGCGAAAGCCATGCCGGTATTTTGGTTTTACCTGCTGAAACCGCCGTAGGATTAAAAGCTGCTGAATATTTTAAAATAGAAAAAGACTACACCTTAGAAATAGGCCTTACCCCAAACCGCGCTGATGCCAACTCGCATATCGGAGTTGCGCGTGACCTTGCTACGGCTTTGAACATTGCCTACAAATCGAGAGTAAATTTTGTTAAGCCGGACCTTTCAAAATTTTCAATTACAACCGGTAATAACTCAAAACCAATTTCAGTTGAGGTACTGGACAAGGATGCTTGTCCCCGTTATTCTGCTATCAGTATTTCAAACGTAACTGTAAAAGAATCTCCCGACTGGTTGAAGAATAAATTGAAAGCAATAGGTGCAAGGCCCATCAATAATATTGTTGATGTTACCAATTATGTGCTGAACGAATACGGACAGCCATTACATGCTTTTGATGCTGATAAAATTGTTGGCGGTAAAGTAATTATCAAAAAGCTACCCGAAGGAACTGTATTTAAAACCCTGGATGAAAGAGACATTAAATTAACCGCTGAAGACCTGATGATTTGCGATGCAGAAAAAGGATTGTGCATTGCAGGTGTTTTCGGCGGGGCAAACAGTGGCGTTACCGAGGCAACCAAAAATATCTTTTTAGAAAGCGCTAACTTCTCCGCCGCTGGCATCCGTAAAACTGCCACCCGCCATGGATTGCGCACTGATGCTGCAACCCATTTTGAAAAAGGCTGCGACCCTAACATTACAGTTGATGCATTAAAAAGAGCTGCCCTTCTGATTTCCGAATTAAGTGGTGGAAATATTTCATCTGAAATCACCGACCTTTATCCAACCCCCATTGAAGGCTGGCGATTCGAAGTATCGTACGACAGAATGTTGCGCCTTGCGGGATTCACGATAGCAAAAGAAGTTATCAAAGAAATACTGCAAAGGCTTGAAATAAAAATTGAAAAAGAAGATGGTGATGCCTTACACCTGTTAGTGCCCGCATTTAAAACCGATGTAAAACGCGAAGCAGATGTGGTTGAGGAGTTGATTCGTATTTATGGCTATAACAGCTTTACCATATCCAAAACATTAAAATCAAGCCTGTCGTACAGCCCGGATATTGATGCGCAGAAAACCGAGAACCAGGTTGCCGATATGCTAAGCGGAGCAGGATTTAATGAAATATGGACCAACTCTGTTACCCAGTCTAAATTTGAAGAGGACGAGCAGTTAAAGCTACATGCGGTAAAACTGCTGAATAGCGAGACTTCGGAACTTGACTCCATGCGCACGTCAATGCTCTATTCAGGATTAGAAGTAATTGCTTACAACAACAATCGCAAGGCAACTAATCTGCGCCTTTATGAGTTTGGGAAAACCTATACTAAAACAGATAGTAAATATACCGAGGCACGTCACCTTACGCTGTTTTTAAGTGGTAAAACCACAGAAGACAACTGGCTTGAAAAAGGCGCATCATTCAGTTTCTACAACCTTAAAAGTTATGTATTGAATGTGCTGGGCAAATTAGGCCATCACCATTTCGAAACCGTGGTTACCGAAAATGCGCCTTTCTCGTTCAGCCTTACGCTTAAAAACGAAGGCATTGAAATTGCAAAGCTGGGCAGCATCGCAAAACAAACCCTTTCGAAATTTGATATTAAGAACGAAGTTTTTTTCGCCAACCTGAACTGGGATTACCTGCTTGAAAAATCGCCATTCAATAAAATTGAGTTTTCTGAATTACCTAAATTCCCTTCGGTAAGAAGAGATTTGGCCATGCTGCTAAACGAAGAAGTTCAATTTGAAGCCATCGAAAAAATTGCCTCGACAGAATCGAAAAAACTGCTGAAGGAAGTTTCGTTGTTTGATGTATACAAAGGCGACAAAATTGAAAAAGGCAAAAAGAGTTACGCCGTAAGCTTCATCTTCCAACACCCCGATAAAACCCTTACCGACCAGGAAATTGAAAAACTAATGAACCGGTTAATGGGTAAGTATGAGAATGAGTTGGGGGCGGTGATCAGGAAAGGATAGTGGCTGTTATATTTTAAACAGATGTCATTGCGAAAGCAATTCCCGTAAAAATATAAAAACGTATTGCTTGTGGCAATCTTCCGCTGTGTTTTTTGGAGAAGTGTGCCGTTTAAAGACTAATCGGAAGATTGCCACAGCCTTTTCTCTCTTCTCCGCAGAGTCTCCCTTTCCGGCTTTGCGGAATGGGGACTCTGCGTGTGTGCAGTCAGTCCAAGGGTAGGATGTTGATTTACGAACAGTCGCAAGTAGTTCCGGGATTGCTTCGCAGGGCCTTGCAATGACGGCAAGAAGGTTTCAATACCCCAAAATCTTCAACATACTCTCCGCCGTTTGCTCCTCGGCAAAAACCTTGTAAACAAACTCGCCTTTCTTTTTTTCATCCACTAAAATATGCGGAGGAGAAGGGAGTAAACAATGCTTAATGCCGCCATAACCGCTCAAAGTATCCTGGTAAGCACCGGTGTTAAAGAAACCGATATATAGCTTTTCGCCGTGTTTCATATTGGGTAAGTAAACCTGGTTAATGTGGGCGTCGCTGTTGTAGTAATCGCCTACATCGCAGGTAATACCGCCCAGGTTAACGTGCTTGTATTCATCATCCCACTTGTTTACCGGCAGCATGATAAAACGTTGCGACAGGCCCCATATATCGGGCAGGTTGTTCATTAACGAGCCATCCAGCATATACCAGGTTTCGCGGTCATTCTGGCGCTTTACGCCCAGCACGCTGAAAATAACGCAACCGCTTTCGCCTACTGTGTAACTACCGAATTCAGTAAAAATATCGGGCTCATCAACGCCTTCGTTGTTGCAGGTGGTTTTTATCTGCGTAACAATTTCGTTAATCATGTATTCATAATCAAAATCGGCCGCCAGCGAGTGTTTAATAGGCATTCCACCACCCAGGTTAATGGCAGTCAGTTCGGGGCATACCTTTTTAAGGTCGCAGTAAACTTCAAGCGCTTTATGAAATTCAGTCCAGTAATAGTTTACGTCTTTAATGCCTGTATCAATAAAAAAGTGAAGCATTTTAAGCTTGTAATTCGGGTTGTTCTGAATCTTATGCTGATAAAAAGGCACAATATCATTATATCGTATTCCAAGGCGTGAAGTATAAAACTCATACTTAGGTTCTTCCTCAGCCGCTATACGCATACCAATGTTAATGGGCTCATTCAGCTTGTTGTATTTTTCAAGCTCATCTAAATTATCAAGAATAGGGATGATGTTTTTGTAACCGCTTTTATAGGCCTCAATAATATTATCAATATAGGCTTGTGGTTTAAACCCGTTGCAGATAATGTAATTCTCCTTTTTAATTTTCTTCTTCTCCTCCAGCTTCTTTATCAGGTCAAAATCAAAAGCAGAAGAAGTTTCTATATGCACTTTGTTTTTAAGGGCTTCCTCCAGCACAAAAGCAAAATGCGAGCTTTTGGTGCAGTAGCAGTAATTATAATCGCCCCGGTAATCGTTATTGGCAATAGAAGAGTTAAACAGACGGCGTGCCTTTTGTATCTGCTGTCCAATCTTTGGCAAATAGGTAATGCGCAGAGGACTGCCATATTTTTCGATGATATCCATCAATGGCAGGCCGTTCCAGTGCAGGAAAGACTTTTCAGTTCTGAAATCCTTTTGCGGGAAGTCGAAAGTCTGCTCAATCAGCTCGCGGTATTTCGGGTTCTTTATCATTGTCGGAAAAATTGACCGCGAAGTTATATTTTTAGGCGCTATTAATTTGATTTTTATAATCTGTAAACATAGAAGGGAGCGAAGGCACACCATGACACTTGAACAAACATTAAAACAGGCCACCGTTGAAATATTCAACCAGCAATTCAATGCCGGTATTTCAGCCGATGCCGTAACCATAAACATTACCAACCCCGACCACGAAGGTGATTATACCATTGTGGTATTTCCATTGGTAAAATTCTCAAAAAAATCACCTGAGCAAACAGCTCAAATGCTGGGCGAGCAGTTAAAAGAAAAGGCCGGGGTAATAGCCAAATTCAACGTTATCAAAGGCTTTTTAAACCTTACTTTAACAGATAGTTACTGGCTGCGCCGGCTGAATGAAATATCGTCCAATTCAGCCTTTGGCACCTTTCCACCCAATGGCCAAAAAGTTGTTATAGAGTATTGCGGCCCCAACACCAACAAACCGCTGCACATAGGCCACGTCAGGAATATGTTGCTCGGTTTTTCGATGAGTGAGATTTTAAAAGCCACAGGCCATGATGTTACCAAGGTAAATATCTATAACGACCGGGGCATTGCCATTTGCAAAAGCATGGTGGCTTACAAGCGTTATGCCAATGGCGCGACCCCGCAATCAACCGGCATTAAGGGCGACCACTTTATGGGCGACTGGTATGTGAAGTTTAACGAGGTTGTAGTTGAAGAGGCCAAGGCTATACCTAACGCACCAGCTGATAAAGACGAGGCACAAAAACTAACCTCCATTTTTAAAGAAGCCCAGGAGCTATTGCTGAAGTGGGAAGCCGGTGACCCCGAAACGGTTGCGCTCTGGAAAAAAATGAACGATTGGGTCTACGAAGGGTTTCAGCAAACATTTAAGCTGCTGGGTGTAGATTTTCAGAAAGATTATTACGAAAGCGAAACCTACAAACTAGGCCGCGATTTGGTTAATGAGGGCCTGGAGAAAAAGATATTTTACAAAAGGCCCGATGGAGCAGTTGCCGTTGATTTGACACCCGAAGGTTTAGATGAAAAAGTATTACTGCGTGCGGATGGAACCTCCATTTACATTACCCAGGATTTAGCCACAGCTAAACTGCGGCACGAGGAGTTTAACATGGATAAAATGGTTTACGTTGTTGCTAACGAGCAGGACTACCATTTTAAAGTGCTGAAACTTGCCTTACAAAAGCTAGGATACAAATGGGCTGATGGTATTTACCATTTAAGCTATGCTTTGGTTGAATCTCCTACGGGACGTTTTAAATCGCGTGAGGGCAAAACTGCCGATGCTGATGATTTGATTTCGGAAGTGTTGCGTATTGCCGAGGGAAAAACTAAAGAGCTAGGCAAGATTGAAAGCTTTATTGCAGAAGAAGCCAATGTGCTTTACCGCACCATAGGACTAGGCGCATTGAAGTATTTTGTGCTACGCGTTAATCCATACAAAAAAATAATTTTCAATCCTGAGGAGTCTATTGATTTTCATGGGCACACCGGGCCATTTATACAATATACCAATGCGCGGATTGCTGCAATTATGCGAAAGGCAGGTGAATCCGCTTCGTTGGATAACGTTTCAGGATATAGTCTTTCAGCGGTTGAACGGGAATTGATAATACTGATGAGCGAATATGAGAACGTAGTAAAAAGTGCATCTGACAAATACGATCCTTCGGAAGTAGCCAATTACGCCTACAACCTTGCCCGTACTTACAATAAATTCTATCATGAATCGCCGATACTAAGTGCAGAAAAACCGGAAGAAAAGATTGTGCGTGTTGCCCTTTCAGGCCAAACAGGTGTTGTGCTTAAAAAAGCGATGAACTTGTTAGGAATTGAAGTGCCTGAAAAGATGTAATTTTTTAATGCAGTAGGACGCTGATTAATTATGATGATTATGGTTTTTTTATGATTTTAAAAATAGTTTGTAACTACTCAGGCG
>PMXD01000188.1 GCA_003165895.1 Bacteroidota bacterium
AAGATTCAAACTGATACACGACCTAATAAAGCCGGTATCAATAGTGGCATTGCAACTGGTTGTACCAACGCCGGGGCCAAAGCGCCAGAAACTATGCGTTAAATTGTAGGTAAGGGCATTGTTATCACCCAAACCCAGGTAACCCTGTCCGTTAACGCTGCCGCTGATTCCGGCAGTAATTGCGGTGTCAGGGAACATGCCCCACCATGTCCATGTATCGGTAGCAGGTACGTATTTCCAAACATTAGGCGACCCGGCTGATAGATGAAGGTTAACCGAACCCTCATCGGAACCACAAATAGTAAATACTTCGTTATTGATAACCACTACGTAGCTGCTGAGAAAAGGAGGGCCGGGGAAAATGCCCAGTTGGGTCCAGGTATCGGTTGTACCGTTATAGCTATAAATATCGCTTGGCAGGTAATAACCACCCGGAATATCAATATCTCCAAAACCCACATATGCGGTATTATTAACCACAAAGGTTACGGCAGTTTGCCTTGCCGCACCCGGATAATTTGATTTCTGGGTCCATGCATCCGCAGTGGGGTCATATTCCCATAGGTCGTTTTGAAGTGGCGAGTAACCCAATCCAACATAGCCTTTGTTGTTAAGGGCAAAAGATGAAGTACAATAACGCGCGCTACCTGGGAAAGAAGCTTTAGTTACCCAGGTATCCGTTTGCGGGTTGTATTGCCACAATTCAGAGCCGGCAGGATTACCGCTTTCAGTAGAGTCAAAACCATTTACTATATAGCCATATCCGTTTAACACGAAAGCACTACCCTGGTAAGTTGCCAGCCCGGGAAAATCGCCTTGCTGTGTCCATGTGTTGGTGGCCACGTTATACAGCCATACGTGCTGGGTTAAATGCAGGGGCGGATTCAGAAAATTGCCTAAAACGCCACCCATCACATATATGCTGTCGCCTATGGTAAAAGTTACAGGCGCATAAGCACCTTCCGGGCAAGGGGCCATTTTGGTAAAAGAATAATTTTCTACCTGGGCAAACAACATACAGGGTAATATGGCTTGCAGTAATAAAGCGTAAAGTTTGTTTCCCATATCAGGGTATTTAGATGTGATTAAATCCGGTACAAATATCATTTAAAGCTTTCACCTATTCATTTAAAAGCAATATATATATATATTGCTAACGCGGCCTACATTTATTAAGTTGTTTATTTAATACTTTTGGTTGCGTTGTGTTATAAATAAAAATGAAGTGACCTCAAATTACATATTCAAGCAATCAACAAGTGGGGTTACAGGTATGACAAAATAAAGAACCCGTTAATCAAAAACACTGAAACGCCTTGGCTAACGGGTTCTTTAACATTCAACTCATTAACCTAGTTCACTTTTACAAATTTAACGCGGCCGCTGCTGGCGCCAATGTGCACATCAACATAGTAAATTCCTGAAGCCAGCTGGTCAATATCAATAGTATTATTTTGTGGTGCAGCCTGCTCTTTTACCATTTGGCCTAAGGTTGTATAAACAGCCAGGTAATCAATTGCCTGGTTTGCCACAATAGTTAGCTTGTCGTTTGCCGGATTTGGATAAGCGCTCAGCAATAATTGCCCTTTAACATTGGCAATACCAGAGGTAACCGAAGGTGGAGTAGTTACAACCTGGAAACGGTTCATAGGGCCACCGCCCGTTTTGTAAGCATAGAAAACAGAATCGCAATAAGATGAGGTGCAGTTGGCTGCATCTGTAATGGTTAAACAGATATCATAAAACCCAAAGTTATTATAGGTATGGTTTACAATCGAATCGCCGGGAATTGAATCCAGGGTGCCATCACCAAAACTCCAGACATAGGTTATAGGTGTTGCCCCGGTATGATAAATATACCCGTAATATAAGCCGGGGACATTAGGATCCGGGTAAATGTATAAATAGGTTTGACAGGTGGGCGCTGAAGTATCAGGCGCACCAACAAACAGCTGGCAGGCGCTGGCCTGGCAACCGGTGCTATCCATAATGGTAAGACAATAAGTAGCAGTATCGCCGTAAGGTAAGTTAACCAGCGGATCGGGACTGTTTGAAATAAAATAGCCGCCTGCGGTTGTCCAGTTATAAGTATACGGTGCAACACCGGTAGGACTGGCCCACAGGGTATAAGTAGAATCGAAATTGGTACTGCTAATGGAAACCGAACAGGTTGAAATACCACCAATGGTATCTGCAACAGAGGTATTAAAGCTGCACCCCCCATTGGCGGTATCGCTTACAGTTAAACCTACAGTGTAAACGCCTGCGCTGTCGTAAGTATGGAATACTGAAGTGCCGTTGCCTGTACCCCCGTCACCAAAATTCCAGCTTACAATAGCCGAAGCGGAGAAATTACCGATAGCTTCAAAATTGCGGGTTGCATTATTAATATACCCGCTATAAACAGATGCATTACAACTGGTAGAATCTATGCCCGGACCAAAGCGCCAGAATTTGCTTATTAAGGTATAAGAAATATCACTATAGTAACCTAATCCAAGGTATCCCTGTCCGTTAACACTGACACCGATGCCGCCACCCATAGCGGTATCAGGCAGCAGGCCCCAGAAGGTCCAGGTATCGGTAGCTGGTGCATATTTCCAAACATCCTGTGTAAGCGAACATCCAGAGGGTCCAGTGAATTTTGGTTCTGGCCCGCAATTACAAATGCTTCATTATTAATTACAACCGTGTAATAGCTGTTCATAGGGTCCCCGGGAAAAGTACCTAGCTGCGTCCAGGTATCGGTAGCATCGTTATAACTATAGAAATCACTTGGCAAATAGAAACCATTCGGTATATCAATTGCGCCTAAACCTGCATAAGCAACATTATTAACCACAAACGAAACAGGGGCCTGTCTTGCAAGCCCGGGGAAATTGTTCTTTTGTGTCCAGGCATCAGCAACAGGGTCATACTGCCAGACAGTGTTGTTAATAGGCTTAAAGCCCATGGCAACATAGCCCTTGCCGTTAACCGCAAACGAAGCCGTGGTATAACGTGTAGAACCCGGAAAAGTAGCCTTGTTCGTCCATGTGTCGGTTTGTGGATTGTATTGCCATAACAGCGAACCGTTTGAAGTAGGATACTCTGTAGAATCCCACCCGTTTACAACATAGCCCATACCATTTATTACAAAAGAACTGCAACCATACAGGGCTTCACCTGGAAAATCACTTTGCTGTGTCCAGGTATTGTTAAGTGTATTATACAACCAAACGTTGTGGGTCATATTTTTAGGTGCCCCACCGGCGTTGCCTGTCAGGCCGCATACTATGTAAACGCTATCGCCAATGTTAAACGAAGCAGGGGCATCTGAAACTGAAGGCATATTAGCCACCCTGTTAAAAGAGTAGTTTTCGGTTTGCGCAAACAGCAGGCAGGGCAACAAGGCTTGCAGCAAAAGAGCGTAAAGTTTGGTTTTCATATCGGGGTATTTGGTTTATTAATTTCGGTGTAAATATAAGTTATGCTCAGAAAAATGCATTCATAAAGGCAATAAAAACACATAGCGGCCTGTAATCATTTAATAAGTCGTTTAACGGTTGCATTTGGTTGCGTTGGCAGGAAATAAAAAATTGCATGAAGCGGTGAATGTTTTCGTTATTTTTAAGAACGGGATTACCACACCCTGGCCTGCACTATGAAAAACAGCGTTATAGGGCATAATTATTAATTTATTCAGGCCTGATATGTAACACCAAAACAGCATAAATAATTTAAAATAAGTACTTATTTATAAACACAATCAATATACACATCCAAATTGCCGTGTAATAATTAATTCAACAAAATCAATTGATAATTACACATTTATGTAACTAACACACACCTAAATTGCATCCTGATTATGTAACATTGCTTTAATCCCGGCCAAAGTTACACCTGGTTTGTACAATTATTTTTAAGGAACCCTTTTAAAGCTTTACAACCCAAAACAGCTTATGAAAATAATTAACCTGATAATTTTGCAGTTCCTTATTGGCACAGGAGGGTGTACGACAAATTTTCCTCTTGATGCTTTTGCATTNNGGAAATTTGTCGTACACCCTTTTAAACATTTTAGGCCAACGCAATAAAATTTTCATTAATTACAGTAACGGCGAATCAAAAAAACTGACTATACAGGAGGGGGAAGACGTACATGCCAAAGACTCTTACTTGCAGTCTGTTGACAAAATTATTTTAAAAGCATTTGAACGTTTAAACAGCCAGTACTACGAATTAACAGGCATGTTGATTACCCCGGCCCATTACGCTTTGGAAAGCGGCCTGCGGGAGTATTATTTTAAGAAACCTAAAGGCAAATAGGTTATTGCAGTATCATGCAGCAGCCTTTTTTTCTCCGGCCAGCTTAGCACCCAAATAAGCCATTGGAATATACGCACCCACCAGATCCAAAACATTAAACCACATGGGCGAAGGATACATTAAAACACCGGCAATACCCCCGGCCATAGAAACCACGCCAATAACCAAAGCAATTTTCATTTTATGGCTGGCTGCAATTATAGCAGCAACGTAAGCACCGGCCAGGGTACCCAGGGCGTGGGCTAAAAACGGCATCAAAAAATGAATGGGCCGCATTAAATGCATAGCTGCCTTTAAGCCTTCGGCAGTAGTTAAATCTGTACCGGCAGGGGGAGGAACGAAGAAACTACTATTCATCACTATTTCTAAATTCAAACAACCACCTGCTAAACAGCCTATAATAACTGCTAAAATGTTTCTAATCGTTGGATTCATAGTTTGGGTTTATGGGGATGGTAAGGTAGAAATATTTTTTTCCTGGGATGGGGTTTGAAAAATGCCAACCTTTATAAGCATAAGTGTTCGAAACGTTGCAAAGCTGTCAACAGCCGGCCTCAGCCGCCCTTCGCTTCGCTGAAGCACCCTTATCGCTTGGTAACAGCGCAGGGCAATCGTGTCTGGAAAATTTTGACCTCATTTAAATGGTTAAAACCATTTTTTNNAATTTAGACCCGATTGCCCTGGGTAACAGAGAGGGAAAGTGTGTAAATTGTGGCGTAATTTTAAATTACCGGTAAACCCTTATTTTTAAACATGCAAAAACAAGTTTTAATTTTGTTTGTGGCCCTGCTGCTTTTAACAGCTTTGCCGGGTTGTTTAAAATGGTATTGCTGCGGCAATACTATTTATTATTACAACTGCTCACGGGGTTCTACTACTGTTTACGTAACTATTACAGGTAACCCGGCCGAAGTGAAAAGTATGATAACCGATTCGGTAAACTTTTATCTGGCCAAAGGGTATGTATGCGGCTTTGCTGACACCACAGCACCTTACTCTGAATGTGTTCAGGGCGGTGCACATAAGAAAAATGCGGAGGCCGGGGGTAAGCCTTGTGTTAGTTCAGACCAGGGCCTTTGCAGTGCCGCTGCTGAACCACAGTGCTCAAATTAAAAACCTTTCATTAACCCTCATCAGATTTTCAGATAATATACGGGGGACGCAGGCAGGTTAACTATGATAAACCCTGGATGCCGCAATTAAGCCATCTTTTATTTCCAGCATCTCTCCTACCGTCATACTATTTTCTCCATCAACATGGCGGGTGTATTCCATAAATACTGTGGTATCATCAGCAATAAAGCGGGTGGGTTCATACCTCAGTGTTGGCAACCGTTCAAAGCTATCCTGCCACCAGGTGCGCAGTGCTTCCTTACCGGTTATAAGCCCGTTGGTTTCGGGCCTGCGGATTTTTAGCCTGGGGCTGTAGTGTTGCGCATTATCATCATAAAGCACCAGCAGTTTCTCCAGGTTGTGCGCGTTAAAAGCATCAAACCACCTGGTGGCTATAGTAATAGTTGCTTTTGTGTCCATTCTTTAATTTTGGATAAATATAAGGTTACAGAGAATCCGCCGCCGGTTTCCCGCCATGCTAAGTGGTTTTATCTTTCAAAACATGGGTATGTTTCATGCCTTTATCAGTACCGGCCTTTACTGCCCGCTCATCAAGTAAAATTCCGTGTTCAGCGGCAAGGGCGTGAGTAAACTCCGCACCAAAAAAAATAATCTGCGAAGAATAAAATACCCACGTTAACAGTAACACAATGGCACCGGCCGAGCCGTAATTACTATCTACATTAAAGTTGCTGATATAAATGCCCAACAGGTATTTGCCCAGCATAAACAAAACTGCAGTAAACAAGGCGCCGGGCCAAACACTAATCCAGCGGGGTTGCGCATCAGACATATATTTAAAAATAAGCACAAACAGCATTGTGGTAAAACCATATGAAATCAAAAATTCAGAGGTGCTGAGTATAAAAACCGAGGTGTGCGGTAAATGACTATTCAGATAACCGGAGAAAACAGCAAGCGCAGTATGGACGACAAATGAAACCAGCAACAGAAACGAAATACAGGCAATCATAGCAACAGAAAACAAGCGGTGAATAAAAAACCGTGCAACCGGCTGTTTTACATTTCCCTTTACATTCCAGATAAGGTTAAGAGAAGTATGCAACTGGCTGAAAACGCTGGTGGCGCCAATCAGTAATAAAATTACAGCAGCTATGGTGGCTATTATGTTTTTATCAGGCAGGTAGGCCACTTTAATTATTCCTTCTAATTGCCCGGCGCCTTTAGCACCCAGAAAATTCTGCAATTGTGCCCTTATTTCCTGCTGCACAGCCTGCGGCCCAAGTATCAGGCCCAGGGTAGAAACAACAATGATTATAATCGGAATCAAAGAAAAACCGGTGTAATACGATAAGGCCGCGCCCAGCGTAAGCGTATCGTGTTTACGGAACAGGCGGAAGCTATTCCAAAAACTATTCCAAAAGGCGAACAGATGTCTTTTTAGAAATTTCATTATGGCTATTAACATACACCACCGTTGGTGTAGTGCAAAGTTAATCCTTTGCGAATTTATAACCTGGAGTAACAATTTGCTATTTTGCAATATCTCTCCGGTAAAAAGATGTGCCATAGAGGTAAAAAGGTTTATGGAGCTTAATTCGTAAGAATTATTCGGTAATTCCATTCAAAGCCGCCACCACCCAAATTATTACATTTGCTAATCACCTGTTCCAAAATCCGTATTCACATCCAATATTTCCTCTATGAAAAAATCTTACCTCCTTTCCACTTTACTTTTTGCTTTTACTTTCAGCCAGGCACAGACGCCTGCGGTGCAATGGGCCAGGGGTATCGACAGCGCAACACTGGGCGGTCCCCAAAGTATAGCGGCCGATGCCTCAGGCAATGTTTATGTGGCCGGTAGCTTTGGCAACACTGCGTTCATTTTTGCCAATACCACACTACCGAACAATGCCACCAACGGTGCCGGTAATATGTACCTTGCAAAGTTCGATTCGTCAGGTAACAATCTCTGGGCTAAAAGTGCCGGTGGCGGCGCCAACGAAGGTACTGAGGCAGTTAATGCAATTGGCCTTGGAACCGATGCAAATGGCAATGTATATGTAGTGGGGTCTTACACCACAACCGATGCCATTTTCGGCAATGTTACGCTTGCAAGCGTCTTCAATGGCTCTTCTTTTTTAGTGAAGTATGATGCACAGGGTAACGCCCTCTGGGCCCTTAACGTGGGCGGAAACCTGAACAATGCCAACAGCATTGCGGTAGATGCCAATGGCAACAGCTTTATTACAGGCTCTTTTACCGGTAGTTATATTATTGGCGGCCCCGATTCGGTGCCCCTTAATTCAAACATAGAAGGCTACACTATTAAATACGACTCGGCCGGCAATAGTGTCTGGGCCACGGGCATTTCGGGTAATAATGTTTTTAATAATGCCATTACTCTTGATGCCGCAGGCAACGTATATGTAACCGGTTCCTACGATGGCGACTCGGTGCTGATTGGCAACAGCATTGTTTTGAGCAATAACCATGGCGATGGTATGTTTACTGTAAAATACGATAAAAACGGCAACCCGCTTTGGGCCAAAAATGTAAGTTTAAGCTCATTCGTTAACCCAGGCGGCATTGCTACCGATGGCCAGGGAAATGTTTACGTAACCGGTTACACTACTGCCGATACTCTGATATTTGGCATTGATACAACAATTACAGGCTCATCTACAAGTAATATTTTTATTGCAGCTTACGATTCATCCGGAAATTCGAAATGGCTTCACAGCACCACAAACAACAACAACATTACCAGTTCTTGCATCAGTGCTAATGCCAGTGGCCAGGTATTTATAACCGGTTCCTTTGCAACTCCGTCTGTTGTTATCGGAAATACCACCTTAGTCAACAACGATACTTTGGGGCCAGAGCAGGCATTTTTTATAGCAGAATATAATTCCGCCGGAGATGTTGTATGGGTTACCGGTGGCCTGTCCGCTAACAACGATATGGATGCCGGCGCCTCGCTACAGGCAGATAACAAAGGGCACCTGTATGTAACAGGAATTTACGCAGGCCCCTCGATAATTTTTGCTAATGATACACTACTCCCATTTGGTACTCCCCCCGGCCCTGCAAATGTTTTTGTTGTTAAATACGAGGCTTCTGAAACCAGCGTTGGTATAGCGGCCCCCGAAACTACCATTAATAACATTACGGTATATCCTAATCCATCAACAGGTAGTTTCTGTTTTAAAGGTATAAGCAACGGCAGTACGATTGAAATATACAATGTGTTAGGGCAACGCCTTTATTCCGCCATACCTACCGGTGATACTTATGTGATGAACATCGGCGCGGAGGCGAAAGGTGTTTATTTGTACCGGGTAGTGGCCAGCGATAATTTAGTGCAGCAAGGGAAAATTGTGCTGCAGTAGCATTGATAACAACCTCCCCGCTTTACACACTTATAAACGGGATGTAATTATCTGCCATACTGCTCCTCCGTAACCTGTTCCATCCAATCAACCGGTGAACCGTTCAGCTTTTCCTGTATGGCAATATGGCTCATGGCTGTAGTGGCCGTAGCTCCATGCCAGTGCTTCTCCCCTGCTGCAAACCATACTACATCACCCTGGTTGATTTGCTCACGTGGGCCGCCTTCGCGCTGCACCCAGCCTGAACCGGCGGTTACAATTAACGTTTGACCGAAAGGGTGCGTGTGCCATGCGGTGCGCGCGCCAGGTTCAAAGGTTACCAGTGCCATAGCCACACGGGCCGGTTCCGGTGGACTGAAAAGAGGGTCTATGCGTACTGTGCCGGTAAAATATTCGGCAGGGCCTTTGGTTGAGGGTTGGGTGCCGGTGCGTTTGATTTCCATATCGTTAATTATAGTATTTTATATAAAATAAAAAAAATACGCGTTATTGCGGGGAGGCTTTGCGATGAAGCAATGTCATAACTACTTGCGACCGGTCGTAATACATTGGCGGCTTCAATAGCTTCGATATGGCATCACAGAGCCTTACAATGACGTTGTCATAACAACTTAAAAATAAAGACCTTCCTCGCAGAGTCTCCCCTTTCCGGCTCTGCGGAATGGGGGACTCGGCGTGTGCGCAGACCGCCCTGGCGCAGAGTCCCCAACCTTCGGAAGGGAGACTCGGCTGAGAAGGTCTTTTTCGCGTCACTACGATTTTTTCCCTTGCCCAAGGGTGCTTACTCGCAATGACATCCGTTTTATTTTAAATCAACTCTATACTAAATTATTTTGCCTTCTTCTTCGCCGCTACCTTTTTAACAGGAGCCTTAGCAGCAGCCTTTTTGGTAACCCTGGCTTTTGGCGCTTTTGCAGCCTTAGCTGCTGCGGCCTCTTTTTCAGCAAGTTCCTTTACAAAAGCATCCTTTTCATCATTTATCTTTTTAAACACCGCTTCAATCCGGTAGGCATTATCCAAAGTCTCATCCCTGAAAAACTCTATTTCGGGTATCCGGCGCAGGTGGTGCCTTAGTTTTTCGCCCAGCTGGCGTTTAATTTCAGCTTTATGCTCTCTAAAACCTTCAACCACGGCATCGGGGGTTTGTGCATTAAATATACTCAGGTAAAAACGTGTAAGGGTAAGGTCGCTGGTTACCGTTACATTGGTTACCGTTACAAATGCCTTTCCGTATATAGATTTTCCATTTCTGCTTAAAATTTCGGTAAACGCCTCTTTAATCAAAGAAGCTATTTTCAATTGCCTGCGCGAATCCATGACTTTAAATATTTTGCGTAAAAGTAAAAATTAAAAAACGCTGTATGCGTTAAATGCAACAATGCAAGCCTCTCCCCGACTGCGCTTCGCTGGCAGACCCTCTTCATTCTTCGAATAGAGAGGGAAATGAAATCCGGCAAATTCCCTCTCTATCGCTTGCGATGGAGAGGGTGGCCGCACGAAGTGCCGGCCGGGAGAGGCTTGTATTTGATGTACACACTAACGAAGGAGAAACTATATTTGTCCGCTCATGAAAAACCTTTTGCGCATCCTTTCTTACCTCCGTAAATATGCAGTCTTCTCTGCCCTCAACATTCTTTTCAATGTATTGACGGTGGTTTTCTCCCTGTTTTCAGTGGTTATGATCATCCCTTTTCTGCAGTTGTTGCTAAAAAAAATACCCCCGGTTATGCAGGAACCCACGTTTGCCTTAACGGCCGACTACCTGTTCGATTATCTCAAATTTCTGCTCAGCAAAGAAATTGCAGCCAACAATAATATCGTAGCCCTGGCCAAATTTTGTGTGCTTATTGCCATTCTGTTCTTTTTAAAAAACCTGTTCCGCTTTCTGGCCCTGTATTTCCTGGCCCCCATCCGCAGCGGTTCTGTGCGCGATATCCGCACCGACCTGTATAATAAGCTCGTTTCCCTGCCACTATCCTATTATTCCAGAGAACGTAAAGGCGATATCATTTCGCGCGTTACCGACGATGTAAAAGAGGTTGAAAACTGCATTATCAGCTTTATAGAAGTTACCATCCGCGAGCCGCTTACTATTATCATCTTCCTGGTATTTCTACTGCTGTTAAGCGCCCAGTTAACCGGCTTTGTGCTTATCATGCTTTTTATCACGGGCTTTATCATCGGCCGGGTGGGCAAAAGCTTAAAACGCCAAAGCACCGAGGCGCAATCAATTAGTGGCCATTTGCTTTCTGTTGTAGACGAAACTTTAAGCGGCCTCCGCATCATACACGCCTTTAATGCCGAGGCCTTTATGAGAAATCAGTTTGGCCGTGTAAATACCGACCTCTATAATCTCAATCGCCGCATCAACACCCGCCGCGAATTATCCTCGCCGCTTACCGAGTTTCTGGCTATTTGTGTAGTGTGCCTGGTGCTTTATTACGGTGGTATATTGGTATTAAATCAAAAAACACTGGAGGCCGAAACCTTTATTGGCTTCATGGTTATATTTGCCCAGCTCATTCCTCCGTCAAAAAACTTCTCTTCCGCCTTTTATAATATCCGTAAAGGATTGGCTTCAGCTCAAAGAATTTTCGAAGTACTGGATGCAGATGCCAGGATTCCTGAAATGAGCGATGCCCTGGGCATCAAAGGGTTTAAGCACTTTATAGAGTATAAAAACGTAGGCTTTACCTATAACAACTACGATAACAAAAAGATACTTGATAATATCAGCATCAAAATCGATAAAGGCCGTATGGTAGCCTTGGTGGGCCAGTCAGGCGCCGGTAAAACCACGCTGGTAGACCTGCTTCCCCGCTTCTACGACCTCGGCGAAGGCAGTATTTTGCTGGATGGCCACGATATAAGGGAATATAAACTGCACGAACTGCGCAGCCTGTTTGGTATGGTAAGTCAGGAATCTATCCTGTTTAACGACTCGGTGCATAACAACATCGCCTTCGGTATTGAAAATGCCACCCGCGAAAGAGTTATTGAAGCAGCTAAAATTGCCAACGCCCACGAGTTTATCATGCGGCTTGAACATGGTTATGATTCTACCATTGGCGACCGTGGCAACAAACTAAGCGGTGGCGAACGCCAGCGGCTTACCATTGCCCGTGCAGTATTGAAAAACCCTCCCATCCTCATTTTAGATGAAGCTACCTCCAGCCTCGACTCTAATTCCGAGAAATTAGTACAGGATGCCCTGATAAAGCTGATGAAAGGAAGAACAACTATCGTTATCGCCCACCGCCTGTCTACCATCCAATATGCCGATGAGATAATTGTAATGCAGGATGGAAAAATTGCCGAACGCGGCAACCACATAGGCTTAATGGCAAAAGAGGGTATCTACAAAAAACTGGTAGAGTTACAGGCTTTCTAAGTTCAGGACGCCTGCCTGTATTAACGTGAGGCATGGATTACCGGTCCGGTTGAGCCGTTTTCGATACACTAAATATTTGGGCAAAACGAGGTCTCCATTCGAAGCATAGGCGTTAAGTTAAGCATG
>PMXD01000286.1 GCA_003165895.1 Bacteroidota bacterium
CTAAGTCAATGACATTGACCTTATAGGTTAATTTACCCAATATTTTAAGGTTTCGAACACCACTATACAAAGAAGCGGGAAGAATTATAAAAATATTTGCGCTATGTTTTCTTTGAGTTTACCGATGCTGACAGGAAGCAAAAGACCCACCGGAAGATTATTAACTTTACTATTCATTTAAGCGGCAACATAGTATGGTTGCCTTTCGCTATGGTTGATAATGCTGACCGGTTACCCAAAAGTTTTTTCCGTTCGACCAGGTATATTCTTTTCTGGATAGGAAGTTTGTTTTCAAATATGGGGTCGTGGATGCAGCAGATTGCTGAGCCGTGGGTGGTGCTAAGCCTGAGTAATTCTCCTTTCTGGGTGGGGCTTGATGGTTTTGCGCTGAATGCCCCCGGACTTATTTTTACGTTGTGGGGCGGTGTTTTAGCCGATCGTTACAACCGGCGCAAAGTAGTGGCGGTGTTTCAGGCGCTGCAGTTTTTGTGCGTTGCTACCCTGGTAGTTTTATTGGTTGGCGGCTGGCTTAAAGTGTGGATGATAGTTTGTATTTCGTTTTTGGTGGGGCTTACCGATGCACTGTCCATGCCCTCGTTTCAATCTATTGTACCTTCACTTGTAAAGCAGCATGATATTAAACGGGCGGTTTCCCTCAATTCAACGCAATTCAATCTTTCGCGGGTATTGGGGCCTGCTATTGCAGGCATAGTAATAGTACGTTTTGGGGCGGTGGCCTGCTTTAGTGCCAATGCGGCTTCGTATCTCCCTTTCTTCCTGGCGCTTTATTTTATTTATCCGCGCAGGGTGGTTGAAGCCCAACCGCAGAGTGCGGAAGAGAAACCGGTTGAACTTTTGCGGGCGTTTTTAAAACTATTGCGCAACCGTGAAGTGAGTTTACCGCTTATGACAACTTTGGCCACCAACCTTTTTTGCGGACCGCTTGTTACATTTTGCCCGGTTCTTATTAAAAATGTTTTTCATGGCGAGGTGGGTAATTTTGGTGGCGCCATGGCCGCTTTTGGAGTGGGTGGCTTAATAGGCGCAGCATCTTCATTTATTCCGTTACCGGCATCGGTTAAGCGAAACCGGTTTGCCGCTATGGCTGCTGTTTTTCTGGCCCTGGTAGTGGTGGCCATTGGTTTAAATCATTCGCTGCCTCTGCTTATTGTTTTGCTGGTGCTGGCCGGTGCAGCGCTTACTACGGTAAATATTTCAATCAATACTTTTTTGCAGGAAAATGCTGTTAATGCCGTGCGCGGCAGGGTTGCCAGTATGTATCAGCTTACGCTATCAGGCGGCATTTCGATAGGCGCCTTATTAACCGGTTTTACGGTTTCGAAGCTGAACATTTCAGATGCGCTTGTTTTGAATGGTGCAGTGGCGGTGGGATTGCTGGTTTGGTTGGTTTGGAGGCAGGGGGGGAAGGCGGTGGTAAGTTAAGGATAGATAGGTAGTTTGTAGCTGGAAGCTACAAACATAACAGAGCGAAGCGGGACGCGTTGGCTCAAAGGCAAGCAACGCTGAAAGGGGTTAACTCCTTTGGTAAAACATTTTGCCTACACGCTCAATATGTGCCAATAGGTCGGGGTTTTGTATATGTTGGTATATGCTTAAATCAAAAGTATAAGGCAGCAGTAAATCATCCAACTGATTAGCTATTTTATTTAGTATGGTAATATTAATACCGGCACCTTTAAAGGTAAGATCAATATCAGAGGCGGGTTTGAAATTGCCTTTGGCGCGCGAGCCGTAAAGAATGGCTTGTTCAACGGACTCAAAGTCAGCCAATACATTTTTTATGGCAAAAATATCTTTGTCTTTTAGTCCGTAATTCATATCTCCTTATCAAATATTTCTGATTGGGTGCCGGAGCGAAGGCTTTCCATTTTTTCCTCAAATGCAATAAATAAAGGCTGATAGATGCGGACAACCTTGTTGTAAATTTCATCAGCCGTTTCTGAATTATAAGTGTGCGAAGTGTCGTTACGGCTTTTAAGCATATCCATCCAATCTTCTGCGCTGTTGACTAAGCCCATTTTAAAAGCCTCACGGGTGGCATCGCGCGAACCTTTTACATTGTTGTTGCCCTGGTATTCGGCATAGTCTTTCATCACGTTCCAGGCAAGCTCGTGGGTGTATTCAAAGCGTTGTATTAAACCCTCCTTCAGCATTTCGTCAATTGCTATCTTTTCTTCTTTAGACTCATCTCCATCAAACCCGGCATCGGACTTAATTACATGCACGGCCTGATTGAATTTTTTCAGAGCTTTACGGTAATTTGAGAATCTTTGATGCCACCTTATGTCCTGTGCCATAGCGTTGCTGTTAATATGGGTAAAATTAACTTTTTAGTGATGGAATTGTAGAAGGGTTATACGGTTTCGAAACTGAACATTTCAGATGCGCTTGTTTTGAATGGTGCAGTTGCTATAGACAGCGGTTTTTAATACCGAAGGATTTTAAAAGAGCGGTATAATAACCACCTCATCATCTTCATCCAATACGGGCGAAATTACTTTGCACATATCAGCGCATAGTTTAAAGTCGGTTTCATCCAAATCAAAAAGTAAGTTACGGATGGGCTGCGCTTTATCCCGCTGGTATTTTCGCTGGAAGGGTGGAACCAGCTCCTGCGAATGGTAGAACTCCACGGTACAAGAGTCAATTTCATTTTGATAGATGGTGTTTATGTGAACACTGAATGTGCCTTGTTTAAAGAGATATTTTTTAGGTATTGATGCGGGCAAATTGCCGGAAAGGATTATTTGCATATGGAGGGGGATTCGGTTTTTGTATAGGAGTTGTTTGCGGCAAAATAAAATTACGGGAGCAGAGAATAAACGCTTTTTAACTGCCAGCTTTAAGTCATGGGGTTCCTTTTATTTGGCACAAATATACAATTTGGCTGTATTTGTCCAATATTATTTTACAAATGTCCAATTACATTGCACAATAGTATTGTTCTGTTTGACCGACTTTAGTGAGGTTTGATAGTATGAACATTCACATCGGGGAGAAAATTAAGGAGCGTGCCCACGCATTACGTATTGGACCAACTGAATTTGCAAGAAGAATTAACACAACCAAACAAAACATAGGATGGATATATAAACGCGCATCACTTGATTCACTGTTATTGTTCGAAATTTCAAAAGCCCTGGAATTAAACTTCTTCTCATTTTATGACCTTTCTTCGGTAGAAAATCCTAAGGCAGATGCAATAAAAAAGGAGTTGGACGCGGTAAAAAAAGATAATGCCATGCTTCAAAAGGAACTGGAATTAGTGAAGGAGAATAACCAGTTGCTTAAAGCGCTGCATGGGAAGGAGAAGAAGAGTAAGGCGGTGGGAAAAAAGGGGAGATAGGAGTGTATAGCATGAAGCTAGAAATATAGCTGAACGAAGAGGGGCGCATTCGCTCAAAGACAGGCTATGGCGAAAGGGGGGGGGATATTCGATGACTGCGCCTTAAAAAATGATCAAAAATGAGTAACTTAGTACAAAATAGGGGGGCGTTATGTCAACACCGGAATTAAAAGAGAAGATTACGAAGCTCATAAATAACATGGATGACGAAGAGTTATTACATGAAATTTATAAAATGGCATCGGAAGACAAAGGAATTTACCAGCTATCCGCTGCTCAAAAGCTTCAGATGGGCAAGGCAAAAAATGAAATAAAGAAGGGAATGTTTAGCGCCCATGAAGAGGTAAAAAAGAGAACTTCAGAATGGTTGAATTAAATTTGGTAATAAAACTTTCGGCCGATAAATTTGTAGTATGGAATATAACAAAAATAAGAAACTTAGCACCCACGACCTTGCTTTTGGCATAGGCAGAAAAGCTACATCGGAGGAACTAAAGGAATTGCTATCGCGGCCTACCTGCAAAGGCAAGGACCTGGAACAGGTACGGGAAGAAATAAAAGAAAACCTGAGACAGAAGCGGAATAAAAAGAAAGCACAGTGAGGGTTATTATTGAAGCCGGGGCACAGGAAACTATTGAGGAAATTGCCGAATTTATAGATGGGATAAATACGCCTGGTGCCGGAGACAGATGGACAGACAGAATACTTGATTTTATAAATGATTACGCCAAGCCGAAGGTAAAATACGCTTTATGCCATAATAGAGACCTGGCTGATGAGTTATTTTCATGCATAATCTTTAATAACTGGGTAATCGTATTCAGAATCGAGAAAAGCTCTTTTATTGTTTATCAGGTGGTGAGTGGTTCTTTGCTTGATTAACCTGTTTCGGTTTTTCGGCATGCGCCGCAACTTATTTTAAATCACATTCAAAAAATAATATCTCACCCCCGCCATCCTTTGGCTTAGTGCCGCTCCATATTTGCAATCAAAGCAAAAAAGCCAAAATACACGCATTAAAAATGCGGATGCCGATTAATCCTCGTTAAATAAACGAGGACCAGTTGGTGAAAACAAAAGCGACCTTTCAGCAGCGCAATTAACCAAATGGATTGAAGACTTTTATTCAACAGTTATTCAATCACAAGGACTGAACAATATGGTTCTGTATAGTTACAAACCATTCTTTGACCTGTATCTTTTGCCGTCAAACATACTTGCTGATTCAAAACTTTGGTTGGCACAATACACTTCAACCGTTTCACTTCCTAAAGGGTGGAATGAATATTCTGTTTGGCAATATTCAAACAAAGGTGTTATTGACGGGATAAATGGAAATGTTGATGTAAATACTGCTGAACAATTGCCATTGATTTAATTCATTTCAGCAGTAAATAATTTATGTGTTGCCTCTCTGATATTAGCAATACTTATAGCTATATATTCACTATCATTACTTTCTCGATTTGCTAAATTATAATACAGTTGAACAACAATTTCAGAAAGATTTTTCTGCAATATTTTATTCTTATCTAATAGTATTAGCAATGCAGTTACAATCTCATTCATTTTATCCAACTCCATTTTTAAATTATCTACATTGGTCTTTGTATAAGTTGGCGAATCAACAATTGATTTTAAATCTTTAATCTTGAAACTGGAAGTTACGAAAGCTGTTATGTTTAGCGTAACATCTTGTTTCCATTCCTTTCCAATCGTGGTTTTAAGTTGAACTTCACGTTGTTCTTGATTATTTAAATAAGTAAAAAGTAAGGCTGCGAAAGTTACAACACCAGTAACAAGTGATGGAAGCACATCTTTTATTTCCACATCATCACCTAATAACAAGTAAAGGATTAAACCAACAACTGTTGCTGTTATACCACCAAGAAAGAAAACTAACCAATTCTTTGCGTTCATAAATATCGTATTTTGTAATATTAAACCACTTCACCTTTTGCCCATTTTTTACACTGCGTTTCAAGATTATATGATTTGTTCCTGAAAAATTCGTAATAGAACAGACTATCCGAAGTTACTAAATCAAAAATGTCCTTATACTTTTCTTCAACAGAAGAAGAAGATTCAATAATCTTTCTGAATTCAATTAATGATTTAAAATATTTTGGTTTTGGTTCACCAGCATCTTCAACTTTGTCAAGTTCACTAAGGTCAAGTGCATAAATTTCATTCCAACAACCTTCTTTTAATTTACGTTTATTCAGTTTGTAATCTTGAATGGAATATATCCTATATGCATTTATCAATTCGCTACTATCCGTTTCCAAATCTATATCTGGAATATATTGATAGAACAATATCTTTCGGTCAAGTGCAGAAAAAGCATCTTGATACCTCTCGCATAATTTTACATTACGGTCATACTCTCTATCTGTATTATAATTACTTAAATTATTATCAACCTCATTTTGCCTTTTAATAAACTGTTTAACATCTTCAATTGAATTAACTGCTTTAATTAATGCAGCAACAGTAGGTATTCGTTCCGTTGTATCAACTTCCTTCTTATTGTTTTCAGTATAATAATTTGTAGTGCTTTTTACAATTTGCTTTTTATTACTTTCAGAATAATAGTCGGTTACTGATTTTTTAGAACTTGATTTTTTCCTTTTATCCTCTTTTTCAGTGAGGTTAGGTAAAATGTATAGAATAAAAATTACTGCGACTACTATAATAATTGTTGACATATAATGCGGTTAATAAGATGAAACTAAACAAAAAACCCCTTACAATTAAGTAAAGGGTTGGTTGCAGATAAGCTTACTTAAAAACAATTTTAAGCTTACCGAATTGAATCCGCTTGCAATCCATCAGCTTTTTGTAATCGGTAAATAGCAATACACAGTTTTTGGCAATTAAGAATACACAGAAATTGGCAACAAGAATACACAACTTTTAAACACCGAGGGGGTACCCCCTCGGTGTTTAAAAAGGAGATTTGTCGGGAACCAAAACCGACAAATAATGAACGTATTCTTATCCAAATTTATGACGTATTACGAAATACAGAAACTGCACCGGGATAATCAATCGGTAACTCAAATCAGCGAATTTCTTAGCCTTGATAGGCGAACAGTGACCAAATATCTCGCCATGAGTGAGCGGGAGTATGAAGAATTCCTCATTGAGCGATCTGAACGAAAAAAGGAACTTATACCTTATGAAGCCTTTGTAAAATGCCGGTTGGAACTTTATCCGGACACTTCCTCTGCCCAGATGCAGGACTGGCTTAAAGAGCACTATGTTGACTTTCCAAAAGTAAATCCTAAAACGGTATTTAACTTTGTTAACTGGGTGCGGAGTAAATACAGCCTCCACAAAACAAGTCTTCACAGGCAACATCATCCCGTAGAAGAACTGCCCTACGGAAAGCAGGCACAAGTAGATTTTGGAGAATATAACCTGCGCACTTCTGTAGGAGCGCGGGTGAAGGTCTTCTTTTTTACGCTGGTATTGTCCCGGTCCCGTTTTAAATATGTTTGGTTCACAGACCATCCTTTTACCTCTGAGCTTGCTATAAAAGCCCACGAACAGGCTTTTGAGTTTATCCGGGGTATCCCTGATGAAATTGTTTATGACCAGGATAAAGTATTTATCGTAACCGAAAACAGTGGGGATATTATCCTTACGGACAGATTCAGAGCCTACACCCGGGAAATGAAATTTGCGCTTCACTTTTGCCGTAAAGCCGATCCACAGAGCAAGGGCAAAATTGAAAACGCCGTAAAATATGTGAAGCAAAATTTTCTCTATAACCGGACTTACTACAATATCGAAACCCTCAATGATGATACGCTGGGTTGGCTGGGCCGTACAGCCAATGGCATGCCGCACAACTTTACCAAAAAAGAACCTCGTTCAGAGTGGCATATCGAACAACCATTTTTAAAACCATATGTGCCCCATACCCTCAAAGCCGTAATTGTTACCTACTCGGTCAGAAAAGATAACACTATATCCTATAAAAGCAATCTCTACTCGCTTCCTTTAGGAACCTATCAGGGAAGAGGAACGCTGGTAGCGATGACGGTAACTCAAGGGGAACTTATCATATCGGCTGTGGCCAATGAAGCAGAACTATGCCGGCATAAGATTGCCAGCGGGCAAGGCATTAAAATTATGAATAACGATCATAAGCGGGATAAGTCATCGGCTATAGATGAAATGATAGACCAGATCTGCGCTCTGATAGACAACCCCATAAAGGGTAAGGAGTGGATGGCTACCATACGCATTGCCAAGCCACGCTATACCCGCGACCAACTGATGATAATAAAACAGGTCATTGACGCTACAGACCGGGCTATCGTCAATAAGGCGCTGGATTATTGCATGGAAAATAAAATAGCCAGTGGTCCCGATTTTAAAGCCATCGTAATGCAATTTAAGCAAGCCCAACCCGAAAAGGAGAATATTAAAATAATCCAATTGAATCCTTTAGGAGGCACACGGCCCGATAGTGCTATGGTTCAGCCCGATAAAAGTCAAATAGAAGATTATGAAACAATTTTTAAAAACAACCAAAACAATAAACTATGATGGACAAAAAACAACAGATCAGGCAGTATTGCCAGCAATTTAAAACAACCGGCATCAGTGCCGGCATTGAAACCCTCATTCAGGAAGCCGAGGCCAAAGGGACCGGCTATATGGATTTTACACTTTCCCTGCTCAAAACGGAGGCTGATCTTCGCCATCAGAAAGAACTCACCAGGCGGGTTAAAAGTGCGAAACTGCCCCGTAACAGCGATTTAAAAACCTACGACTACTCTCTTGAAAACGGATTACCGAAAACACGGCTAAATCAACTTCGGGAACTCAACTGGCTGGACCAGCTTTACAATATCATGTTGATGGGGCCGTCGGGAACCGGTAAAACTTTCCTGGCCGGGGGATTATGCGCTGATGCTGTGGCAAAAGGATACAAGGCGTACTTCCGAACAATGGAGGAACTGATCAATGTGCTTAAAATGAAAGACGTGACCAGAACAGCTTTGGTTGAATACAAACGATTGAGCAAGGCTAACCTTATTGTTATTGATGATATTATGCTGTTCCCCGTAGAAAAAAGCTGCGCTGTAAGCCTGTTTAACTTTATTAATCAATTGTATGAAAGCACGTCTTTTATCATCACAACAAATAAAATGCCGGCAGATTGGGCTAAGATGCTGGATGATGAAGTTTTAGCCACGGCTTTACTGGATAGATTACTCTATAAATGCGAAATTATTAACCTGTCCGGTAAAAGCTATCGAATGAAAAACAGAAAGACAATTTTTGAATCCGAACTAAACTAATTTACCTTTGAACCAGTTGTGTATTCTTGTTGCCAATTTCTGTGTATTCCCAATTGCCAATTTCTGTGCATTGTTGATTACCGACTACA
>PMXD01000366.1 GCA_003165895.1 Bacteroidota bacterium
TACCGCAGGCAGGTCAGCGTCCCCGGTATTTAAATTATCTCCAGGTACCTCTTCAACTCCCAATCGGTAACCACTTTGGCAAATTGTTTCCATTCCCATTCGCGGGTTTCGGTAAAGTGGGTAACAAATTTTTCGCCGAAAAGCTCTTTGGCTACTTTACTTTCTTTCATGGCTTGGGTGGCATCCCATAGGTTGCGGGGTAAACTGCCATTGCTGAGGTCGCGGTAGCCGTTGCCTTTGGTGGCGGGTTGTTTAAGTTTCAGTTTGTTTTTAATACCGTATAAGCCAGCTGCCAAACAAGCGCTCATGGCTAAGTATGGGTTGCTGTCGCTTCCAACTACCCGCGTTTCAAGGCGGGTGGCTTTGGTGCTGCCGGGTAAGGCACGTAAAGCAACGGTACGGTTATCTACTGCCCACGTTAAAGTGGTGGGCGCCCAGGCACCTTCCACCAAACGTTTGTAACTATTAATGGTAGGCGCTATCATAGGCAAAATAAACGGCAGGCAATACAGTTGTCCTGCTATATACTGGCGCATCATTTCGCTCATTTTGCTTTTATCCTGCGCGTCGTAAAAAAGGTTTTTGGTAGATTTTTTATCCCACAAACTTTGGTGTACGTGTCCGCTGCAACCGGGCAGGTTTTCGTTAAACTTGGCCATAAACGTGGCTATGATTCCGTTGTGGTATGCAATCTCTTTAGTGCCGGTTTTGAAAATCACGGCGCGGTCAGCGGCTTCCAAAACACCGGAGTAAGCAATAGCAGCTTCATACACACCGGGGCCGGTTTCGGTATGCAATCCTTCCAAAGGCACGCCCAGCTTTTTCATGCCGTCGTATAAGGCAGTAAAAAAATCGTTGCGGTAACTGCTGCGTAAAATTGAATAACCAAACATACCCGGCGTTAGCGGCGTTAGTTTAGTGTAATTTTTATCGGCTAACGATTGCGGTGTCTCAGCAAAATTAAACCACTCAAACTCCTGGCTGAAGTATGGGGTGTAACCCTCTTTATCGGCTTCGGCAATTACTTTTTTCAGTAGCTGGCGCGGGCATATCTCCAGTGGTTTATCTGCTTCATTTATAAACTCGCCTAAAAAGAAAGGCAGGTCGTTCTCCCAGGGTATTTTGCGGAAGGTGCCTAAATCCAGTTTCGCCTTGGCATCGGGGTAACCGCTGTGCCAACCGGTATAGCTGCTGTTATCGTAAGCCACATCGCCGGCATCCCAGCCAAACACCACATCGCAAAAGCCGAGGTTGCCTTCTATAATGCCCAAAAACTTTTCGGTGCTTATGTACTTGCCACGCATAATGCCATCAATATCAGTAATGGCCAGTTTTACTTTTCCGGAAGGGTGGTTTTTTACGTATTCTATGATTTGTTTTTCGGTCATGGTATGGAGTTATTTATATATCGTTTTTGTTTGTGCAAAGTTCCCGCCCCTTCCGTCCCCTAAAGGGGAAACCAGAGCGTGAAGGCGGACCAATAAGAAAACAAAGACCTTCTCCGCAGNNGGATAAACTTCACGGGAGAACCGGCTATGCTTTTGGAGTTGCCTTTTGGCGCTGGTTTCCCCTTTAGGGGACGGAAGGGGCTGACACTCTCGCAATGACATTTGTTTTATTTTTTAAGAAATTTAAAAATCAGAAAACAAACAATTAAAAGTCCAAAGTATATCAAAGCTAAATTGAAGTTGTAATAAGTCATTACAATGATAGAAAAAGTTGCAATTACCAAAGCCAAAAACGGCGATAGCGGATAAAAAGGAACCCTAAATGGGCGGTTCATAGCCGGCTCGTTCTTTCTTAAAACAAAAAGCGATACCATGGCAATGATATAAAGCGTAAGCGCACCAAACACCGAAAGGATAATAATCTGGTCGGTTTTGCCGGTGAGTAAAGCAATAATGCCAATAGCCATATTTACCAGCAGCGCATTGCCGGGTGTTTGAAACCGGTGGGTAATTTTGCCTAAAAACTGCGGTGCAAATCCAACCCGCCCAAATTCAAAAGTAGCGCGCCCGCCCGCCAGTATTAAGCCATGAAAGGATGCTACTAACCCAAACAAGCCAATAGTTATCAGCATGTGAAACATAAAACTATTATCGCCCACAATTTTTGCCATAGCTAAAGGCAGCGGTGAATCAGAAGTTTCAGTGCCACCGCTTTTAAATACAATCGCCTCCCAACCCGAAACACCCACTGCAGCCACCAGCGTTAATAAACAAAGGCCGATGAGAGTAAGAATAGACGAGCCAAATCCCCAACTGATGTCTTTTTGAGGATTTACAGATTCTTCAGCTACGTTGGCCACCCCCTCAATGCCCAGAAATATCCAAACAGCAAAGGGAATGGCGGCAAACATACCCACCCAGCCATTGGGTAATGCGTTATGCGTAATGTTGGTTACGCTAAAATGCGGTAATGTAACGCCTGCAAATATCAGCAATTCGCCCACCGCCAGAATGGTTATAACTAACTCGAAAATTGCCGCTGCCCTAACGCCGTAAATATTCAAACCCGTAAACATCATGTAGGCCACAATAGCAATGGCCAGCACCGGCACCTGCGGGAAAAATAAATTAAAGTAGGCGCCAATAGATAATGCAATAGCCGTGGGCGCAAAAACAAACTCAATATTTTGCGCCATACCGGCAATAAAGCCCATGTCTTTGCCCAGGGCCCTGTTGGCATAATCAAATACGCCCCCGGCCTTAGGTATAGCACAAGCCAGCTCGGCATAGCTGAAACTGAAAGTTGAATACATGATAATGCTGAACAAAATAGCCACCGACATGCCCAGGGTACCGCCTTCTTTAAATCCGGCATTCCAGCCAAAATACATGCCCGAAATAACGTAGCCCACACCCAAACCCCACAGCATCAGGGGACTCAGGGTTTTCTTTAAACTTTCGGTTTGTGGTGGTTGTTCCATAAATGCAGCCCCTTCCGTCCTCGAAGGGGAAACCAAGGCAAAAAGCCTAACATACATTCCGTTGGTGGTATGCGGTTTTAGTTTCCCCTTTGGGGACGGAAGGGGCTCCAAAATAAGAGTTTTAAACAAGCCAAAATAATTTCTATTTTTAGCATCATTAAATTCATTGCCATGGAAGCAACTGCCGTAAAGACTATTCCGATAAGCCCCAATACCAAGCTGGAGGAAATAATACGCATTTTTAATGCACAGCAAAAAAACAGGCAGGCGGTTAAAGATACCACCGCCAAAGAGCGCAAAGCAAAGCTTAAAAAGCTGATTGATACTACATTGGAGTATCGTACTAAAATACAGGATGCCGTTTATGCCGACCTCCGTAAACCTGCCATTGAAACCGACTATACCGAAATTTACAATGTAATTACCGAGTGCCGCCATGACATTGAGCACCTGGACGAGTGGACCGCAGCTCACGAGGTTGATACCCCATTGCTTTTTGTTGGTTCATCATCAAAAATCGTGTACGAGCCTAAGGGATTGGCTTTGATATTAACCCCGTGGAATTATCCATATATGATGCCGGTGCAGCATTTGGTTGCAGCCGTTGCAGCAGGTTGCACAGTTATTATTAAACCATCGGAGTTCACTCCGCACACCTCTGCTCTGGTAAAAGAAATTTTAAGCAAAGTATTTCCGGAAAATGAAGTTGCCGTTATTGAAGGCGACTACACCATATCAAGCGAGTTATTGAAGTTGAAATTTGACCACATACATTTTACAGGTTCGCCTGCAGTAGGTAAGGTTGTTATGCGGGCAGCTGCCGACCATCTTACTTCAGTTACCCTGGAGTTGGGTGGCAAATCGCCGGTTATTATTGACGAAACTGCCAATATTGATGCTGCCGTAAAGAAAATTACCTGGGGTAAATTTTTAAACTGCGGGCAAACCTGTATTGCCCCTGATTATATTTTGGTGCACGACAGCAAAAAAGATGAATTTGTTACTAAGCTGGATGCCAACATTAAAAAGGTGTTTGGTTCTGACGCAGAGAAAAGCCCCGATATGGGCCGCATTGTAAATAACAAGCACTTTAACCGCATTAAAGGTTTGATGGATGACGCCGTAAGCAAAGGCGCTAAAATTGAAACGGGTGGACAAACCAATGAGGCAGATAATTTTATAGCGCCTACGGTTATTTCGAATGTGGCGCCTGATTCAAAAATTATGCAGGAAGAAATTTTCGGGCCTGTATTACCTGTGCTTTCATATCATAATACGGATGATGCCCTGAACGTTATTAATGGTAAAGAGAAACCTCTGGCGCTTTATATTTTTTCGGGCTCAGGCAAAAAACAGGATTTCTGGTTAGAGCATACTACCGCCGGCGGTAGCTGCATTAATGATAATCTTGTGCATATTACCCAGCCAAACCTGCCTTTTGGAGGCGTTAACAATTCAGGTATTGGTAAGTCGTTCGGGCTTTATGGATTTAAGGAATTCAGTAATGAGCGAGCAGTGTTAAAAGCCCTGCATAGTGGCAGCGTAACCACCCCGCTTTGGCAACCTTACGGAAAGATGGCGAAATTTGTATCGGACCTGATGATTAAATATTTTTAAACTTGCGTTGTAATTGAACAAGAAATAACTGAAATGACTATTAGAAAAACCTTATCCGGACTTTCGCTTATCGCTTTTGTTGCAGTAATGCTTATCAGCAGTTGTAAACAGGAAAGTAACCCGCAGCCTTTAGAACCTATATCCCTGGTTCAGCCCGATTCGCCTATTACGCGCCATTTTGGGGGCGATTCTTTTACGGTGGAAATTAAATTTACTACTGACAGGCCCATTAACTGGATATTGGGCCAGGTTAATGTGGATACTCTGATTGATTCGACAAATTATACTCCTGTTTATCAGGATACTTTCTTCTTCCAGAATTTAACCACGCTTAACCCGCGTCAAAACCTTTATACTTATACCGGTACTTATCATGTAGCTGATACGTTGCCTCCGTTTAGTGTAATTTACTTTAAAGCATCTTTCCAGGCAGGTTCCAGTACGTTTGAAACCGGGCAGAATTATCCGGCAGGTATTGTTTACCAGTACAAGGAGTTTAAGGTTAACATAAGGTAGCTTTTATAGCGGATTAAGTTTTAAAAAACCTTCTGAGCATAATCAATGGCAGAAGGTTTTTTGTTTAATAACTTTGCTGCATAAAATTTAAGTTATGCCGGTATCGAAGAACCTTAGCAACCACAGGCGCAATTATGTAAAACACGAGTTAACTGAAAAAAATGTTTCAGCTAACCCGTTTGAGCAATTCGGGCAGTGGTTTGAGGATGCCGGCAAAGCAGAGGTACTTGAGCCTAACGCTATGACTTTAGCCACAGCCACAAAAGCCGGCAAGCCTTCAGCCCGGATTGTATTACTGAAATCATTTAGTGAAAGAGGCATGGTGTTTTACTCCAATTATCACAGCCGCAAAGGACACGAGTTATCAGAAAACAACCAGGCTACCCTTCTTTTTTATTGGGATATTATGGAAAGACAAATACGGATTGAAGGAGTAATTGAACGGGTGGAAGTGAGTCTTTCGGAAGAATATTTTGCTTCGCGGCCTTATGAAAGTCAGCTTAGTGCGGTTGTATCTGAACAAAGCAGTGTAGTGCCTTCACGTCAGTTTTTGGAAGGCAAACTGGAAGAGGTGCGTAATGCGGGAATGGTAAAACGGCCTGCCAACTGGGGCGGCTACATCCTGAAGCCCAACTATTTCGAGTTTTGGCAGGGCCGCGCCAACCGCCTGCACGACCGTATTGTTTATCAGCATGAAGGCGGGGTTTGGAATATTAAGCGGCTGGCACCATGAGCTGCCATGTTGTTTTTAAATAAAATTAGGTAATATCGCATTCAGTAATAAAAATGCGTCCCCTAACATCTTTGCTTCTTACGGCACTTATTTTGGTAAACCTTTTCGGGTTTTACTCGCTGTTTATATTCAGGCAGGCCGACATTAAAGAAGAGATGGCTGAAAAAATCAGCAATGCAAGTTCAACTGAGCATTCCGAAACACTCACTTTTGACAAAGCAGATTTTGCAAAATTGCTTTTTAATGACAATGGTAAAGAATTCAGGTATAACGGCAGGTTATATGATGTGGTGAACATAAAAAACTCAGGTAACCAGGTTAAAGTAATGGTTGAATATGATGCTAATGAAACTGCATTATTAGACAGTTTCGGTTCATTTTTCAGCCAGCAACAGGATAAAGACCAAAACTCTTCGCCTGTAAAAATAATTATCAGTCATTTTCAGCAGGATTATATCGTCAATCATCTGGTTATTCTTACCTTAAATAATTCTCTGCTTACGGGTTATAGCCCCGTTAATCAATCTTATCCACCAGCATCTTTTGTGGCAGATGCGCTTGCACCGCCTCCGAAGTTTCTCCTTGTTTAGTTAATGTTCAATTCCCCTACCCCGGGGTCTTATGCTCAATTGCTGCTTAGCGGTAATTGCTGCTGCTTGTGATTATTAATATTTTACAAAACAAGGAAAATGAAAAATCTATATCTGTTTCTGTTTTTTTATTTATCAGCGCTAACCATGGTTGTGGCACAAAACTCTTTGAGCGGTAAAGTTACCGGTACGGGTAAAGACTCAGCATCTCTGGAAGGTGCTTTGGTTTATATACCTGATTTGAAAGTTGGGGGCATTGTACACGCCGGTGGTGCGTATAGCATTAACAACTTACCGGCAGGTAGCTATACTGTAGAAACCAGGTTAGTGGGCTATGGCCAGCAAATTGTTATTGTAACTATAAAGGGTGCAACCACGCAGGATTTTAAATTATCTTCTGCAGCTATTAACGAAGAAGAGGTGGTGGTTACGGGCAATTCAAATGCCCTTTCAAAGGATCGAAACCCGCAGCCCACCAGCGAGATAGACAAGGATTATCTTAATGAGCACTCTGCAACCAATGTAATTGATGCTATTGCCCTTGCTCCAGGTGTTTCAGCAATGACCGATGGACAAAGCATTTCAAAGCCGATTATCAGGGGCTTAGGATACAATCGCGTTGTAACTGTAAGCGATGGGGTAGTGCAGGAAGACCAGGCCTGGTTTGATGAATTTGGCATTGAAGTAGACCCTGACGCAGTTGACAGGGCAGAAATTTTAAAAGGACCGGCATCATTAGCTTATGGCTCTGATGCAATTGCCGGCGTAGTGAACCTGATACCTGAAGTACCGCTTGCAGAAGGGCAGATAAAAGGTGAAATAATGAGTAACTATCAAACCAATAACGGATTGGTAAATAATATGTTTAAAATAGGAGGTACCAATGATGGAATCAGCTGGGGGGCACGAGTTGATTATATATTGGCCCATGCTTACCAAAATGCTTTTGACGGATATGTGCTGAATTCGCAATTCAATAATTTTAATGCCGATGCTACGCTGGGTATTCACCGTAAATGGGGATACTCACAAGTGCATGCAAGCTATTTCGATATGGCCACCGGTATTGTTGATGGAACAAGAGATTCATTAGGTAACCAATTGCGGCAGGTTGCTTATCCTGATCTTAATGGCGGGGCAGCCAGCTATGAACTTCCCACGAACCAGGATGAAAAATCATATACCCCGTTTGTTATCAACCAAAGAATACGGCATACAAAAGTTGTTTGGGATAATAGCATTGCTGTTGGCCAGGGACGTATTACCGGGATATTTTCTTATCAAAAAAACCAGCGCCAGGAAACCAATGACCCTACTATGCCCAATACACCCGACATTTATTATTCCTCAAACGCTGCTACTTACGACCTGCGTTATGTATCGCAAAACTGGAGCGGATTTGACTTCTCGTTAGGGGTAAATGGCGCTTACCAGGCATCGCAAAGCCTGGGCACTTATATTCTGATACCTAACTATAATTTATTTCAGATAGGGGGTTTTGCCATTGCTGATTATAAATACAAAGGGCTTACCATTAGCGGGGGAATAAGATATGACTATAGGATGTTTCATGGTGGCGACAGTTGGATTGATTCTGCAAGCCAGGAACCGCGGATGCCAAATGCGCCAGGCGCGTTTCATGAGTTTACCGCATTTAATTCAAACTTTGGAGGGGTATCAGGCAGTATAGGTGCCACCTATAATTTTAAGCATGATATTTATCTTAAAGGTAATGTTGCCAGTGGTTTCAGGGCCCCTAACGTGGCGGAATGTGCTGCTAACGGGGTGCATGATGGCACTGTGGTGTGGGAGTTAGGCGACCCGAACTTAAAGCCTGAACAAAGTATTGAAGAAGACCTTTCTTTTGGTATGAATGGAAAAGACGTAAGCTTTGAATTAGATCTGTTTAACAACAACATCAATAATTTTATTTACGCTAAAGGATTATCAAGCGTATTTGGTGGTGATTCAATTAATAATTCTTTTGCCCCGATAGGCCCGCCATTAGATTCTGCCCCTGTTTACAAGTATACTCAGGGTAATGCGCAGTTATATGGAGGCGAAGCAGTATTGCACATTCATCCCGCAATTGCATCATGGGTTGAGTTGTATTCTACTTTAAGTGTTGTCAGGGGTGGCTTATTGCATGTGGCAGATTCTATAAAGGTATTGCCTTTTGTTCCACCAACACGAATTACTGCCGACCTTCGCTTTAACCTGAATAATATTGTAAGGGGTTCAAAGATGGATAAGGTAATAAAACGAACCTATATAAAAATTGGGTTTATATACTGCTTTCAGCAAAACCAGGTGTACCAGCAATATGCGGTATATAACGGCTACACGGCATCTTCAACTCCGTTTGAATATGCTGCCAGCAAGGCTGCGACACCCGGATATTTCCTGCTCAACCTTGGAGCGGGCGGCGATATTCTTAGCCGCAAAGGACATACCATTGTCCGGTTATTTGTGGCTGTAAACAACGTGGCAAATACTACCTACATGGATTATATGAGCCGCTTTAAATATTATCCTGTAAACTATGCTACAGATAGAGTAGGAGTATTTAATATGGGCCGAAATGTGAGCATAAAGCTTGATATTCCATTGGATTTTAAAAGGGCTGATTGATAAATTTCTATCAGACTTTTGCAGAAAGCCGCCCGCGACTCAGGGGCGGCTTTTTTTATTCAGATAGTTATGTAAAAGGCCACCAAATAAAACAATAACAATTCGTAACTTCTTTCTTAATTAATCAAAAGAGTGGTTGCCTTTAATTTCCGCACTTCCATTTTTTGTATTCCTTTGCGTTTATGAGTGAGGTGAGAAAGAATGACCCCTATGCCGTATTGCGTATTGCCGAATTCAGAAATTTTCAGGTATCGCGGTTTAGCTTAACATTTGGTATACAACTGGCTGAAACCATTTTAGGCTGGAAGGTTTATGAACTTACACATGATAAGCTGGCCCTGGGTTTAATAGGGTTAAGCGAGGCGCTGCCGTTTATACTTACCGCCCTCTATTCAGGCCATGCAGCGGATACTTATAACCGGTACAAAATTGTAAAGCGTACCATTTTTATTATGCTGCTTTGCTTTGCCGGCATTACTGCCCTTATGTTTAATGATGCTTTCTTTTTACGACAGCAGGGTATGTGGCCTGTATATTTTCTGATAGGCTGTTCGGGTATTGCCCGTGCTTTTATGGCGCCTTGTATGCAATCTATTATTCCGCAGATAGTACCTCGTGAACTGTATGCCAACGCCGCTACCTGGGGCAGTAATGTTTGGCAAACGGCAGCGGTAACCGGGCCGGCGGTGGGTGGTTTAATTTATGGCATTTTGAAAAGTCATTATCATTCGGACGTGGCCGAAATTACTTCCTTTTCGATTGCCTTGATTTTATTAGGTATTTCGTTATTTGCTTTTAGCCGGCTACAGGTTAGAGAAAACCCGCCCAAAGAAAAAGTGGAAACCTTATTTGAATCGCTGAAAGCAGGACTGAGTTTTGTTTACAATAAACAGGAGATGCTGTCGGCCATTTCGCTTGATCTTTTTGCAGTATTATTTGGCGGCGCGGTAGCCCTTCTGCCTGTTTACGCCAGCGATATTTTGCACGCAGGCCCAATGGGGTTGGGATTGCTGCGTTCAGCTCCGTTTTTGGGTTCGGTGGTTATGGGGCTTTTTCTGGCATTTAATCCACCCACTAATAATGCCGGGCGCAAGCTGCTGGTGGCAGTAACCGGTTTTGGCCTGGCAACCATAGGCTTTGCGGTATCGCAAAATTTTGCGCTTTCGTTTGCTATGCTTTTTCTTACCGGTGCGTTTGATAATGTAAGTGTGGTTATCAGGCAAACCATTTTACAGGTTATGACCCCTAACCATATGCGTGGCCGCGTAAGCGCGGTTAACCAGATATTTATTTCCTCCAGCAACGAAATAGGAGCATTTGAATCGGGCCTGGCAGCCAAGCTGATGAATACCGTTCCATCAGTAATTTTCGGTGGTTGTATGACTTTGGTAGTTGTGGCCGCTACTTATGTAATGGCTCCAAAGATGAGGAAGTTGAAGTTGTAGGAATGTTTTGCTACTAAGCGGCTTCTTTAAGTTTATTACGCTCAACTTGCAAGTCGTAATGCATCTGAACGCGAAGCCAGAATTCTGCACTAATATCTAACAACCTCTCCAGATTAATCGCGGTATAAGCGCTTACGTGCCTTTTACCATGCAACAGTTCGCTTAGGTGTCCGGGTTTAATACCTAACGACTGAGCAAATTCAGATTTTTTGATGTTCCTGGCGGATAACTCTAATTCAAGAACTTCGCCCGGATGCAAGGTCGCGGTAGTAAAAATCTCGTTTTCTTTTTTATCTATTACTTTATCTGTTTTCATATTCATTTTGCACGGTCAAAGAAAAAGTCCCTGCCGTGGCTTCTTATAGACTATGTTTTTTTGAACTAGCAGTAATGATTGGTTAAATCTTCTACAACCAATATATCCTCTACTAGTATTTTATCCTTTTCTATTCTTAAAATTATTCGATATTTAATATCAACTCTTACAGAATACTTACCCTTTAAGTTTCCTTTTAAAGCCTCAAAGTTCAACCCCCTGAATTTTCTGATTTCAGTAATACACTCGGCATTCTGTAACATCAGAATAGTTTTCCTAAACCGTTTTTTAACGGATTCCTCATATTTAGATTTGCCTTTTTCAATTCCTTGATAAATGGCAACTAATTGCGAATTTTCGATTTTTACTACCATCTCTTCTATATTCAGAGATTAAAAAATACTCTTAGCACCTTGAATGATTTCGGCAGCAACCAATAAACAAAGAACCCGTTGCGATTTCTCACCTTACAAAAATAAGCATAACATTTAGAATTACCAAATTTTGGTAATTTATTAAGGATATAAAAACGCTTAGCTATGCTCAAACAGGGTCTGCCAGTTAATCTGACGGACACTATATCTTCATTGGGTTTGGCGGGTGTACGACTTTGATGGTAGTAGTAGCCGCTAATGCTTCTGCAACTAAAATGAGGAAGGCAAAATTGTACGGTCAATAACCCAGTAGCTCGTTCAACTTTTGTTTTAATCTTTCCTTCGGTAAAAAGTTGTTTTCAAGAGGAATTGCAAAAGGTACTGGCGTATCTAAGGAGGCAACCCTTACAACCGGTGCATCCAAATATTCAAACAGGGTTTCCGATATCCAGGCGGCAATTTCACCGCCTATGCCACCGGTTAAAGTGTCTTCATGCAGTACTAATACTTTGCCGGTTTTTTTAACGGTGGCGGCAATGGCTTCTTTATCGAAAGGCAAAAGCGTACGAAGGTCTAATACATCTGCCGAAATATTTTCTTTCACAGCAGCCAACGCCCAATGCACACCGGCGCCGTAGGTAATAATGGAAACATCCTCTCCTTCTTTAACCAGTTTGGCTTTGCCTATTTCGGTGGTGTAGTAATCATCAGGCACGGTGCCTTCAACACTTCTGTAAAGTGCTTTATGCTCAAAATACATTACCGGGTTGGGGTCTTCAATGGCTGCAGCTAATAATCCTTTGGCATCATCGGGAAAAGCCGGGTAAACTACTTTTAGCCCGGGAACATGAAAGAACCAGGCCTCGTTACTTTGAGAATGAAAAGGGCCTGCCCCTACACCCGCACCGGTGGGCATACGTACCACCACATCGGCATTTTGGCCCCAGCGCCAGTATGATTTGGCCAGGTTGTTTACAATGGCATTAAAACCCGTTGATACAAAATCGGCAAACTGCATCTCAACTACACTCTTGATACCTTTCACGCTCATGCCCAACGCGGCACTTAAAATACCCGATTCGCACAACGGCGTATTGCGCACCCTGTCTTTACCAAATTTTTCTACAAAGCCGTCTGTTACTTTAAATACTCCGCCATATTCGGCTATGTCCTGGCCCATTATAACAAGATTATCGTAGCGCTCCATGGATTGCATTAACCCATCCCTNNGGAGGTTTGGAGGGGGCCGGGGCTGGGTGCATATATTTCCCTCACTTCCTTTTCCGTATCGGGTATTACATCCGGTTGTGCATCGGCCTTATCAAAAGCTGCCCTAACTTCGGTATCCATTTCTTCCTTCAGCATGTGGGGATAATCAGGAGAAATTACACCTTCATCAATCAGCCAGTTTTCAAAATTGGTGACGGGGTCCTTTTTCTCCCACAATTCAAAAAGCTCCTTCGGCACGTATTTTGTACCACTGGCTTCTTCGTGGCCCCGCATCCTGAACGTCATACACTCCAGCAGAACAGGGAAAGGCCTTTCGCGCATTTCTTCGGCCAGGGATTTAATAGTATGGTATACCTCTAAAATATTATTGCCATCAATGGTAATGCCCTTCATGCCATAACCGATGGCCCTTTCGGCCAGGTACTTGCATTTAAACTGCTCGTTAGTTGGGGTGGAGAGGCCATAACCGTTGTTCTCAATCAAAATTATGACGGGCAGGTTCCAAACGGCGGCAATGTTACAGGCCTCATGAAAATCTCCTTCGCTTGTTCCTCCGTCACCGGTAAAAGCTACTGTTATTTTTTTCTCCTTTTTAAGTTTACTGGCTAAAGCTATTCCATCGCCCACGCAAAGTTGAGGGCCGAGGTGGGATATCATGCCAATAATATGATGCCGGTTGGTGCCAAAGTGAAAACTTCTTTCGCGCCCTTGCGAAAAGCCATTTTGCTTGCCCTGAAACTGCTCGAATAATTGTTGCAGGTCGCAATTGCGGGTAGTGAATACGCCTACGTTCCGGTGCAGCGGGCATATATATTCATCTTCATCTAAAGCAGCAGTAACGCCCACTGAAATAGCTTCCTGCCCGATGCCTGAAAACCATTTACTTACTCTTCCCTGCCGTAATAATTTGAGCATCCGCTCTTCAATTACCCTTGGTTTAAGGATGAGTTGATATAGCTGAATCAGTTCTTCGTTCGATAAATTCTTTCTGTCAAAAATCATTTTTTCTTATTGAGATACAAGAGCCTGGATTTTAGAACCAAGACTTTTAATACAAGGATAGCCGAACCTTCAAGTCTTGCTTCTTGAATCTTTTTTCTTGGTTCTAGTTCATGTCTTGGTTCTAAAATCTTGGTTCTTGGTTCTAACTAAAAGCAATCTTATCTACCCGTCTTTGATGTCTTCCGCCTTCGAATGCTGTTTTTAGAAATGTTAGCGCAAATTCTTTGGCTTCGTCTGTTGAGATGAAACGGGCCGGGAGGCAAATTACGTTGGCATCATTATGCTGGCGGGCCAGTTCTGCCAGTTCTTTTTTCCAGACAATGGCGGCGCGTATGCCCTGGTGTTTGTTGGCAGCCATGGCTACACCATTGGCGCTGCCACATATCAATATACCAAAAGTATACTCACCTTTTTCAACTGCAATGGCTAAAGGATGTGCAAAATCGGGATAGTCGCATGATTCAGCAGAGTATGGGCCGAAGTCTTTCACCTCAAACTCATTGGCGCTTAAATATTTTATTAGTTCGGCTTTGTATTCAAAACCTGCGTGGTCTCCTCCAATAGCTACTTTCATAGATGTTATGTTTTAGGCGCTTGCTGTATTCTTTTTATTTCTGTTCTTTTCAACGCGTGCCGCAATAAAAATACTCAATTCGTAAAGCATATATATAGGCAGGCCTATCAGGCATTGCGAGAATATATCCGGGGAAGGATCTAACATAGCGGCTACAATAACAATTACTACGATTGCATAACTGCGGTATTTGCGCATAATATCAGGGCCAAGTATACCAAGCCTGGCCAAAAAATAAACTATCATAGGCAATTCAAACACGCCTCCTATGGCCACCAGCATCATAGTAAAAAAGTCGATGTAGTTATCAATAGTGAAATCATTTTTAATAGTAGGGCTTACTGTAAAGCTGACNNGCAAAATTGAGCGAGAACGGGATAACAATAAAATAGCAGAAAATAATGCCTGCAAAGAAGAAGCCCGAGCACGCAAGTATAACCTTGCCGGTTTTTTGTGCCTCCGATTCCTGTAGCGCCGGTGCTACAAAACGCCATAACTCCCAAATAATATACGGAAAGGAAATTACTACCCCCAGTACCATTGAATATTGAAACAGCAGGTTTATTTGCCCAAACATAGCAGTATTCTGCAGGTGGATATTCAGGTCATGGTCCATGCAAAGGCCTGTTAAATAAGGAGCCTTTGCGGCCATCCAGCAAAGAAAACGGTAGGTTGGAAAGTTACGGGATTGAACGCCCAGTATAATGTTGTCAAAAACATACTCGTAATAATAACCTACCACGCACGAACAAACCAATATGGCTACCGCAGAACGTATCAGGTGCCATCTAAGCGCTTCCACATGATCGAAGAAGCCCATTTCGCCTTCCGGATTTTGGGGATTTTTTAATCCAAACATGCGGCGAATATAGTAGTTAGTATTAAGTATAAAGTATCAAGATGGTTTTGCCGAATTGTATAAGGGCAACCTTAATAGTTAAAGGGGCCTTCATCTCCCCATGCACATTTTCCTTTGGAAAATGTGCATGGCCCTCTTCAAAGACTTGTCTATGCACACATCCTGTT
>PMXD01000057.1 GCA_003165895.1 Bacteroidota bacterium
AGGCTTTCGCCCAGTACCCGGTTAAAGGCTTTGGTGGCAGCATAACCGGCCAAAAATCCACTTCCCTGAAATCCGGCCAGCGATGCCATCAGCACCAAAGCGCCCTTACCCCTTTTAAGCATGGGTTCCCCGAATATTTGCAGCAGGCTCATAGGCGTAATCATATTGGCCTGTGCCATTTGGTTGTGTTGTTCAATACTGTTCTTTTCAAAAGGCCCGATGTACGAAAGCGCTGCATTATAAACCAGTATATCAATCTCTCTGTCCCCCACAGCCTTTTGCAATTGAAGGGGAGCTTCAGCATCTGCCAAATCGCAACTAATGCAGGTAACGTTAACAACATATTTAGCTTTCAGTTCTGCAGCCAGTTGCTCCAAAGGCCCCGGCCGGCGGGCCACTAAAATCAGGTCAACACCTTCGGCAGCAAGATGCGTGGCAAAGGATGCGCCAATACCTTCTGAGGCCCCTGCAACCAGTGCCAGGGGACCATATTTTAGTTTGAGCGAAATAGCGCTTGAATTTAAAATGACGTTATTAAAACCAACTTTCTTACCTCAAATACTCAACATCAACCACCCGCTTAAAATCAGGGTTTGTAACCGACTGCACTGCAATTTCTAATTTGTCGTTGGCAACAGCCGGTTTATCTGGCGCAATTTCAACGCGGGTTGAACTATGGCCAGGTAGAACCTCAGTTTCAAACTCCTTTTTATATCCCCCCTTTGATGTTACCAATATCCGGTAACTGTCATCTTCTGTTCCATCATTAAATATCTTAAACCGGAACGAACCGGATGTTCTTTTTAATGTATCAGCATTGGTTTGAACCGTAAAATAGCACGGGTATAGTGAAGAGATGTTACAGGCTTTGAACAGGTTCACAGGCTGCCACACCGAATCATAGGTGCGATATTTTTCAATTACAGCGCTCCACACTATCTCTTTATCTCTGGTAATTTCAAAAATCCGGTTAACCGTTCCCATACATACTAACAGATTGCCATTTTTTAGCTCATTAACACTTCCACCACGAAAACTTTTATTGTCGAAAGAGTCTAACATGCAATCAAATTTCCATATTACCTGGCTACTCCCGCTATCTGAAGGCTGACTAAAAACCACCACGCTGGAAGGCTCAGATTGCCATTGCCCCCGGGGGCCCGCTAAAGAATTTACTAAGTGCGCCGCTCCCGCATTACCCACCTGTGATGCAGAAGGGCCGGCCCCTTTACCCGATATGTTATTATTAAAAACAGCAATAGAGCCGTCGCTCAATAGTGTAGTTTCATGTTGTTTCGAAAAAAAGCCTTCGCCGTTCTTAACTCCCCGGTAACTCATCCCTCGCCCCCAGGCACAAACTACCTGGTTTGTTGTTTTGTCTATTTTAATTACCCGGCTCACGTTTCTGAAACCGGCATAAACAAATCCATTTTTTTCGTCCACATCAAACGCATTCATGTGCCCGCCTGGTATCAGACTCAATACTTTCTTATCAGGCGGACTTGAAACCAAAGCTTTCAATTCATCCTTATCAAAATAATTTTCCGAACTCCAGCTCCAGGCCAGCTTACCATTTCCATCAAACTCTTTCAATATTTCATAACCCACCATCGTTTTTGCACTGTCAGCACCGGCAATGCCAGTACTAATATGATTGCCAATACCAAGCACTGAATCCGGAACATAAGTAATTGCATCCCCAATCACCATATAATTGCCATTTGCCAGTTTTTTAAAACAATGACTATAGGTCCTAACCGGTGCATTATTTATATCCGCTATGGCCCCCGGTAATGGCGCCCGCCAAAGAATGTTGCCCCTTAAATCCTGTTCCTCCGCATTGGTACCATTTATAAAAGTTAACGTGCCGGTACGCGTAACCCGCAAATCATTTATCAGGGGTAACGGCTCTGTGTTCCCTGGGCGCCCTGCGGTGTCGGGTGGCATAAACCAAACAGTTTTGCCATTTCGGTCAATTATTTTATCGGCCATGTCCAGTGCAATTAAATTACCGTCACCGGATGAAGGCTCATTTTGTAAAACCCTGGCCCTAAACAAACCTTTTTGGGGATCCGGCAGCGTTTCAAAAATGTAGGGGCCAGCCCATGCCGGTTTTTTTCCAATAAAAAAGCCCGCATATCGCCAAATATACTTTTTACCAAACTCCAGGTTACTAACCATAATGGCCGCAGATGAATCCTTTAGCCTCACCACAGGCTTTTTAAAAAGTGAATCTTCAGGATATAAACTTATCTCAAGTGAGTACATCGGGGCGCCGGCCTTTTGCGGGTGCTCAAACATAATTTGGGTATAGTTAAGCTTGGCACCGGGTGCCGGAACTATTTGCGCAACCACCGGCCTATCTAAAAATATTGCCGCAAAAAAGAAAAAAAGAAAAACTCTGGCAGGAGTCAATGGTATCATAATCGGTGCAAATTCATTGGCATTTAAAAAACTGAATTATTCTAAACAGGGGTTATATTAACGTCATTAATTTAAAGAAAACGCAAACCCTTTCAGGTCTTTCAATAGTTTGCAATTTGGACTGAGGCCTGAAAGGGCTGCCCTCTTTTTCGCGCTAAGCTAATGATATTGAGGGTTATATCGATACCGAAAACTCTCCGCTGCTTTCAGAAGGCTTAGCCCCATGGGCGCCAAAATAATTATAATCTATCAGTACCACCTTTAAAAAAGTAAGGTCGTCTTTATAAGTATGTACCTGTAATAACTCTTTTACTTTATTGGCAGCCAAAGTAACCAACTCATACTTGTCGTGTTGGCGGTATTGAAAAAACACCTCCTGTATAATTTCTGCCTCGCGGCTGGTTAAACGCTCAGCTTCGGGGTAAGTGGGCACATAACCAGTCCCGATTTCATTATAAAACGTATCGTCAAGGCTAACCCTCTGGCGGGTGCTTACCAAAATAGTGCCGGCAGCCAAATCGCCCAGGCGCTGGTGCTTTTCGGTACCCACAATCATCCAAAGCCCTATAAAAACAAAAAAATCCGCTATCCGCAACACCCACCTCAATAACAGGCTGCCAAAGGTTAACGGGGCGCCATCCAGGCGGGCTACCCGTATTTTTCTGCTTCGCTTGCCCGGGGTTTGCCCATCCATAAACTGTTCAAACACCAGCGTGTAAAAAACCCACGTAATTACCATCAGCACCCCAACCATAAATGTTACAAAAGTGTCCTCAAATTGATTTTTAATAAACAACGCTATCAGCGTAATCCCGGACTTGATTAAAAAATCAATGATGGAGGCCAGAAACCGGTCGCCAATATTGGCCAGTTCTATTTTTAAAACTACGTTTTGGGCGGTAACTATGTTTATCTGGCTCATGTTGACTGGTTAAAAAATTGCGTTATAAAATTCCCGCGTCGAATTTATAAATATTCATTTATTTCAACTTTATTTAGTCAATAGTCCGTTAGTTTTTTAAGCAGTCATTCGACCAAAGTCCAGGCATTGGTCGTACAGCTTTTTTATTTTTCTGCAATTCAGGTCTAAAGCTAAGTTATCAAAAATAGTTTCGGTCAACAACTTGTTGTGGTACAATCGCTTTATGGATTGTAAAGAGAATGATGTCCTCTCTTCTTTGGGTATGGGTAAGTAGTTGCAAACAAGTGTTAAATATTACAGCGCAATCTCATTGACTCGGAAACGGAAGGGGATTAAACCTTTCAGGTCTCTGCTTTGCCAAATTGCCTGGCTAAGACCTGAAAGGTTTTTGCGCAATAAGGCCGCTCTTCTTCCAGGTATTAAAATAGTAATAAATCATTGGCCAATTTGGAAAATCTCTGGGCAACATTTACCACTGGCACCCTGTTTTCACTAAATACATGATACCGTTTACTATTTCACGTAAATCAAATTTCCTGCTTCTTTCTAAATCCATAAATTTTGAGATAACTTGCCATTGGCTGTTGCTTAAATCGGTAGGATAGTTTGTCATGCTAATTGAGTTTTGGTAGACACAATCAGTATTAACTATTCTCCAGGGGCAACAGCCCTTTTTTCAACCTCATATTATTCTATTGTCTGTTTTTTAATAGCTTCTTAGTGGTTCTAAGTGTTCTTAGTGCCTTAGTCAATGTCATTGACTTAGTAGCNNATACGACCCCATCCGGGGTCGCATGTGGGCGCAGGTAAAGTGACCTTACTTTTTGTTAAGTCAATGACATTAGTGCCTTAGTGGTAATTTCCCTAAGTTAATGACATTGCATCGTTATACAGCTTTTGTAGATTTCTTTTTCGCAAAATTTTTCAAACAGGCTTTTCAGCCATTGCGCCCTTTTAACCCGATTGTTTTCGGTAAACAAATAAAGCGCCCACAGCGCTACAGTTAGTGGTCCTAAAACCTTTAGAAGTTCAATAATTACATCAAAATTCATGCCATCACAGCATGCACAACATGCAATACAAAAATATATCATTTGTTTTGAAGGTTTCTGAATAAAGGTACAAAAATAAATTCCGGAAATTAAGTAGTGTGTATTGTTACAACAAAAACAGCCCCAACAATAACTTGTCAGGGCTGTTCAACTATGATACGATAGGCTCAAACCGCTTCCTTAACAATCGAACTCTCCGGCACATGCAATTCAGCTAAGTATTTCTCCACGGCATTCATCATTGGCGGGGGGCCGCATACGTAAAACATTTTGTCTGGCCCCGCGCTGTGTTCTGCTATAAACTCTTTGGTAATAAACCCATGCGCCATACCGGGCACCTTTTCATCAGATAAAATGTTGATGAAGTTATTGCCTAACAACTTCGTAAACTCCTGTTCCAGTATAATATCAGCTTTTGTTTTGTTGGCAAAGATGAGCTTGTTGTTGCCAATTATCTTTTTTGCCTGTAAATCCCTGAAGATGGAAATAAACGGGGTAATACCGGCCCCACCGGCAATAAATACGCCTTCGCCTTTGTAACTGATTGCGCCAAATACATCGTGCAGTATCAGTTCATCATCCTTTTTAAGTTGCAAAAGCTGGTTGGTTACTCCCTTATGCGATGGATATGTTTTGATGGTAAATTGCAGGTAATCATTATCCGGCAGACAAGTGAAGGTAAACGGCCTCCTTTCATTTTCCCAACCGTTTTTATTGATGGAGATTTCAGTTGCCTGCCCCGGCGTAAAAGCAAAGTGCTGTGGTTTTTCAGTTACAATTTGCAATACGTCGGGTGTAATTTTGTCAATCCGTTTTATTTTTACAATGTGTTTTTCCATGTTGCAGGGGGTTTAATCAGATTTTTGAAAAACGAAATTGCTCCTCATTAAAAAATAAAGTATAATAACAAAGCTAAACCTTACAGGAGTAACAACAAATAACGTTGGTTTGTTTGCTGGCACTGTTAGGCATAAAAAAAACAGCCCTAACAATAACTTGTCAGGGCTGTTTTACTGTAAGTTAAAAACAAGAATGTATTTAAACTCCAACCAAGCCTTCAACCGGTATTTTCAAACCCCTGCTTAATTTTCGAATCATCTCAACAGTAAGCGAACGTTTACGGTTCATTATTTGCGAAACAGTGCTTTTACTACCAATGTAGGCAACTAAATCGCTTTGATGCAGTCCTTTTGTACTCATTACATATTCCAAAAAATCCACGGGATCAGGCGAGGGTATAGGATAATGTTCTTCTTCGTATTTCTCTACTAATAGCGCCAATAACTCAAGTTCATCGCCTACAACCGTGTTCTTTTTTACCGCATTCATTAATACAAATATGCGTGCAAGTGCTGTTTGGTATTCTTTTTTGGTTTTAATTATTCTTGCCATAAGCCGTAACTATTAAATCACGCTTTTTGCAGCATAGCGCAAGCAAGCCTGTATCATTTCGGGTGTTATCTGAGGATAGGCTTTAAGTAACTGTTCAGTGGTTTCGCCCGCAGCAAGCTTATCCAATATCAAATCAACAGGAATACGGGTTCCTTTTATAACCAGCTTACCAAAAAATATTTCCGGGTCTGATGTAATATGTTCATCAAGATTCATACGTCAAAGGTACTTCATTGGGCTGATAAACCGAAACAAATTTTCGCTATCTTTGGATAGTAAACGGAACTACCATGTTAATTGAGCGCACAGATAACAACCAAATTGTAATCACAGTTTCCTCGGGCGTAGATAGCTTCGGCCTTCAAAGGCTTATTGACTATGTAAAGTACCTGGAGGCAACTGCCAAAAGCAAAGCAAAGCAAGCGGATGCTGATAAGCTGGCGGACGAGGTAAATGCCACCTGGTGGGCAAAAAACAGCAAACGGTTTATCAAGTGAAAGTAATAGTTGATGCTAACATTGTATTCAGCGCAATACTGAACACGAACGGTAAAATCGGCGATTTGCTTATTAACTCCAAAAAGTATTTTGAATTTATAGCTCCCGATTTTCTGCGCACAGAAATACGCAAACACCATGGAAAGCTTAGCAAAATTTCAGGCCTGACGCTTGAAAAAGTCCGGGAAACCGAATATCAAATATATCAGGATATCACTTTCATCTCTGAAGAACAAGTTAAAAGTTCAATCTGGGTTATAGCAGCAAAGCTTGTTGATGATGTTGACCCCAAAGACACTCCGTATGTTGCTTTCTCAAAGCACTTTAAGTGTAAAATATGGAGTGGCGACAAAGTCCTTATCAAAGGGTTAGCCAAAAAGGGGTTTACTAATTTCGTTACAACCGATGAACTTTTCAGGCTTAGAGAAGATGCTATACAAAAACAGCCCCAACAATAACTTGTCAGGGCTGTTCAACTGTAAACTGAAGACCGTAAACTGAAAACTAAAGTTTACGTTGCACTTCCGTCTCTTCAAATATTTCAAGGATATCATTTTCCTTTAAATCCTGGTAGTCTTTAATCTGCACGCCGCATTCTAATCCGCTTACAACTTCTTTTACGTCGTCTTTAAAGCGTTTCAGGCCGCTGATGGTGCCGGTATGTATAACTATGCCATCGCGCACTACGCGCACTTTGCTGCGGCTAAAGGTTTTGCCTTCGCGCACAAAGCAACCGGCAATGGTACCCACCTTACTAACGGTAATAACGTTGCGCACTTCCAGGTTACCGATAATCTTCTCTTCAATCTTAGGTTCCAGTAAACCTTCCATTGCGCTCTTAATTTCTTCAATAGCGTTGTAGATGATAGAGTATAAGCGGATATCCACGCCTTCTGCATCGGCAATCTTCTTAGCGTTAGCCGAAGGGCGAACGTTGAAGCCTATAACGATAGCATCTGAAGCGGTGGCCAGCAACACATCCGATTCGGATATGGCGCCCACGCCTTTGTGTATAATGCGTATGGCAATTTCCTCAGTCGAAAGTTTCAGCAACGAATCGGCCAAAGCTTCTACCGAACCATCCACATCGCCCTTTAAAATCAGGTTCAACTCTTTAAAGTTACCCAAAGCCAAACGGCGGCCGATTTCATCCAGCGTGATGTGTTTCTTGGTACGGATACCGGTTTCGCGTTCAATTTGCGCGCGTTTAGTAGCCAGTTCTTTAGCATCCGACTCATTATCGAACACCTTGAATTTTTCACCGGCTTGTGGTGCACCACTTAAACCTAATACCTGCACCGGTCCTGACGGGCCCACGCTTTTCACTTTGGCGCCTTTATAATCAAACATGGCTTTTATACGGCCATAATAAGGCCCGGCTACAATAATGTCTCCCAATTTTAAGGTCCCCGATTGAACAAGCACCGTAGTAGTATATCCACGGCCTTTATCCAGGGTAGCTTCTACTACAGAACCCATTGCGTTCTTATCGGGGTTAGCTTTCAGTTCCAACAATTCCGATTGAATCAAAATTTTATCCAGCAAGTCGTCAATATGCAAACCCTTCTTAGCCGAAATTTCCTGGCTTTGATAAGGGCCGCCCCATTCTTCAACCAGCAAATTCATGCTGGCCAGTTGTTGCCGGATGTTATCGGGGTTAGCGCCGTCTTTATCAATCTTGTTAAAGGCGAATATCATAGGCACATTCGCACTTTGTGCATGGTTGATGGCCTCTTTTGTTTGAGGCATCACTGCATCATCAGCCGCAATTACGATAACTGCAATGTCGGTTATTTTAGCACCCCGTGCACGCATGGCGGTAAACGCTTCGTGGCCTGGTGTATCCAAAAAGGTAATTTGTTTGCCACTGGCAGTGGTTACTTCATACGCGCCAATGTGCTGCGTAATACCACCGGCTTCTTTACCGGCAACGTTGGTTTTACGGATATAATCAAGCAACGATGTTTTACCGTGGTCAACGTGGCCCATAATGGTTACAATAGGTGCACGTGGTTTTAATTCTTCGGTAGTGTCAACATGGTCTTCAACAAAAGCAGTTTGATCGGCAGCCGAGATAAATTCTATCTGATAGCCGTTTTCAGCCGCAACCAATTCAATAATGGTGGCATCCAAACGCTGGTTAATAGAAACGATTACGCCCAACTGCATACAGGTTTGAATAACTGCCACCGGCGCAATATTCATTAAGCTGGCCAACTCAGATACCGAAGTAAACTCCGCTACCTGCAGGTTGTTGTTTTCTCTGCCTTCCTGCTCTTCGTTGGCCATTTTTTCCTGGATGGCTTCACGTTTTCCTCTCCTGAACTTCGACCGGTCACTCTTGGCTGTCTGGGCCTGAATTTTGGCCATCGTTGCCCTTATTTTATCCTCAATCTCCTTTTCGCTGATTTCAGCGGGTTGGGCAGGGGCCTCGGGTTTGCGTGGTAATACTTCGCGCTTGCGCTGAAAGTTCTCAACTTTCTTATCGTAATACTGGTCGCCAGCCAAAGGTGGACGCACCTTCTTTTGCACCAGCTTGCGGGTTCTGTTCTTTTTGGCGGCATCGCCTAAAGCATCCTTGCCCAATACTTTCGGCTCTTCTTTCTTCTTCGGTTTTTCATCGAATTTCGAAAGGTCTATACGGCCTACTTCTTTAGGCCCGTCTAAGGTTTGGTACTTGGTGGTAATGCGGTGTTCAGCTTCGGGGTCAACCACCGTTTTGGCAACCTCAACCGGCTTTTCTTCTTTGCCTGGTTCAACTTTAACTTCGGTTTCCTCTTTAGTAATAACCGCCGGTGCCACGATTTCTTCAACCGGTGCCTTTTCAACAACCTCTTCTTCTTTCTTCTTAACGGTCTTTTTAGGTTTACTAAGGTCTACGGTACCTACAACCTTAGGGCCCTCCAGTTGTACCTTATCAGCCGAAATAGTTTGTACTACTTCCTCCTCTTTAGGCGCCAGGTTAGATTTAACCATCACCTCTTTTTCCTCTTCCTTCTTCTGATGCGTGGCAATGTTGTTTTCCGGCATTTCAACACTTGCCTTCTTTTCAGTTTTGTCTATTTTGGTGTTGTCGGCTTGTTCTTTGATAGCCTTATCGACACCAAAAGCCTTCTCCAGCACCAAAATCATCTCCGATGTTAGTTTAGACGTGGGTTTGTTCTCCAACACAAAACCGCTTTGTTTCAACTTTTCAAGTAAGTGGTCGGTACTTACGTTGTAAGTTGTTGCGGCTTTTGCCAATCGCATGCTTGGTGCTTCTGCCATAGTTTGTTTTTAGTATACTAATATTCGGTGACCGGTAGTTGGCTTTTACTAATCACCAAATACCAGTCACTTCTTTTTTTCTGTGTGTATTACCGTTTTCATCGCTCAGCTCAGGCTTTGCCTTCATCCTGAAACTCGCTCTGAAGTATCTTCCGTATTTCCTTGATGGTTTCTTCTTCAAGGTCGGTACGGCGCACCAGCTCATCATCGTTAAGCGCCAGTACACTTTTTGCGGTATCGCAACCTATCTTCTTCAACTCGTCAATCATCCAGTCGTCAATTTCATCTGCAAATTCATCTAAATCAATATCGTATTCTTCTTCACTGCCCTCTTCGTTCTCGCGGTAAACATCAATTTCAAAACCCACCAAACGGCTGGCCAGTTTAATGTTTACACCGCGCTTACCAATGGCCAAAGACACCTGATCAGGTTTCAGGTAAACTGAAATCCTTTTGGTTTCCTGGTTAATATCAATTGACGTGATTTTAGCCGGGGCCAGTGCACGTTGTACCATCAACGACAGGTTGTTGGTATGGTTAATGATATCGATATTCTCATTCTTCAATTCGCGCACTATGCCGTGGATACGTGAGCCTTTAACACCTACGCAGGCACCTACCGGGTCAATACGGTCATCGAAAGATTCAACTACTACTTTTGCTTTTTCTCCCGGTTCGCGGACAATGTTTTTCACTACTATCAAACCATCGAAAATTTCCGGCACCTCTTGTTCAAGCAACTTAGCCAGGAACGCATTGTCGGTTCTTGACAGGATGATGAACGGGGTTCCGTTTCTTAATTCCACTTTGCGCACTACTGCACGTACCTGTTCTCCTTTTTTGAAGAAATCCGTTTTAATCTGCTCTGATTTGGGCAACAACAATTCGTTTCCTTCTTCATCCAGCAACAAAATTTCTTTTTTCCAAACCTGGTAAACTTCGGCTGAAATTATTTCACCAATACGGTCTTTATATTTTTTGAAAACTTCGTCTTTTTCCAAATCGCCCACCCTTGATGCCAGTGTTTGACGGGCAGCTAAGATGGCGCGACGTCCAAAGCTTTCGAGTTCAATTTTTTCGTATGTTTCTTCATCTATTTCAAAATCGGCTTCCAGCGCTTTCGCCTCAGTAATTCCAATCTGCAAAATTGGATTTTCAACTGCATCATCGGCAACAATTATACGTCTGTGCCAGATTTCAAGGTCACCCTTATCGGTGTTAACGATAATGTCGAAGTTATCGGTCTCGCCGTATTTTTTACGAAGGAGGGTACGGAAAACGTCTTCCAGCACCTTCATCATCGTAGGACGATCGATGTTCTTCATTTGTTTGAACTCGCTGAACGAGTCAATCAGGTCTAAGCTGTTCATGATCTTTAATTTTGTGTTTTGAAGATTTATGGTTTTAGTTCTGTAATTAATTTTTATAACAAATACACGCCTTTTAAAATTTAAACTGAAGCACTGCTTTTTTAATATCAGTGTACTTCACAACAAATTCTTTAGGCTCTTCTTCTTTAGCGCCTTTCTTTTTATCCTTTTTTTTCAATTCGGGCAGTATCTCCTGCAAAGTTATCTGTTCATCATCGGCCTTCAGCAAAGTTGCTTCAATATGGGCGCCATCGTTTTTATCAATTTCAAATATCCGGCCAATTCGCTTTTTATATTGCCGGGGCACTCTTAGCGCATTGCTCATACCTGGACTAGATGATTCCAGGATATAATTATCGGGCACTATGCCGCTGCCATCCAGGTGCTTTTCTAAAAAGCGCGAAATAACGGCACATTCTTCTATAGTTATACCGGTATCGCTATCGGCAAAAACTTCAATTTTGCGGCCCATGGAAATCCGCACATCTACCAGGAAGAGGTTCTTTTCTTCCAGCAGCCGCGCCAGCCATTCGGCAATTTTTTGTTTTACTACTTCCTGTTCCATTTTTCCTCTTCCTTTTGGGCCGTTTTGCCATAAAAACCACAAAAACGGCACCTTTAGAAAAAACGAGAGGGGACTCTCGTCCCCTCTCCTTCTTTAATTCTGGTGCGAATATAGCATGTTTTATTGAGAAAAGCAAAAATTGATTGCCACTACAGATTAATGGTTTCAGGTTAATGCATAAATAATTACATTTGTGAAACAGCCAAAGCAAATAAGCAGATGCCTACCCTCTCAATGTTTTTTGGAATAATTATAAGGATGTATTATGCGCCCAAAGAGCATAACCCAGGGTAAATTACCAACAAAGCAACTGCGGCTGGTTACTGCATGGATAGAGTTGCATCGCGATGAATTGATGGCTGATTGGCAACTGTGCCAAAACGGCGAAAAGCCCTTTACTATTGAACCTTTAAAATAAAACTTATGTATTTGGCAGTTAAAGATGTGGTGCCTGTTAAAGACTATCAGCTTATTTTGACGTTTGAAAATGGCGAAAAAAGAAAGTTTGATATGCGGCCTTACCTTGAAACGGGTATTTTCAAAGAATTAAAAGACGAGGTGCAATTTAATACTGTGCATTTAAGCTTTGATACCGTTGAGTGGAACAATGAGGCGGACTTAGATCCTGAGGATTTATATAAATACAGCGAATCAATAACGGAATAAATATTTGAATTAGTTGGCCTTTAATATTGTGTTAGCGCTACTGCATATTTTTTACAAATCTCTTCCCTCAATGCGGACGGCGAAATAACCTCAACATCCTCTCCATGAGAAAGAATCTCCATAACAAAATCAAGGGTGGGATGCATATTTAGTTCAATGCGCAATTCATCCTCATTGTCGGCCAATATATTTTGCGAGGTATGTAAAGGAAGCGATTTGATATATTTCCCTTGCTCCGGCGAAAAAGACAATACGACATTTTGCGGATTACCGTTTGCTGGATTGATAACACCAAAACAGTGTTTAAACAGCGCTTCGATATCTATGGTCTTTTTCATTTCAAATTTTACCCTGGTTGTTTCGATGGATAAAATCCGGTCAAGGCCATATGTTTTTATATAGCCGTCGTGTGGGTCGCGGGCGACTAAATACCAGCGGCTTTTACACTCTTTTAAGGCATAGGGCTCTAAAGTGCGTTCAATAGGTTTGCTTTCCCAAAATTTTTGATAGATAAGTTGAATAAGCAATCGTTTTTTAACGGCCTGTAGTAAAGGCTGAAAGTACGCTGTACCCTGGGGTTTGCGGTTTTCGAAATGAATATATTGCGATAAGCTATCGCTTACTTTTAAAGCGTTGAACATTTGCAGGGCCTCCAATGTACGAATGCTTAATTCCTGCTGCCCATCATCTTCAATTTTATAAACTCTGGCAGAGAAATCGAATTGGATATTCAATTTGTGAATAGCCAGAATATCAGCTATATCTCTTTGAAATGTTCTTGGAGAAAATTTTTGCTGATTCCCGTTTTCTTCAGCATCACGTATTACACAGACAGTAATTTCTTCTAAAGTAGCCGGTGACTTACGCAAGCGGTTGATAATGGCAATATGCCGCGAAAGGTAGCCGCGCTTAGCCATTTGCTGCCCGGCTTCTTTTTTGGTGTATCATAAACAATTCAGCACAGGCCATGGCATCAGAAAGCGCATTATGATGGTTTAAAGCAATCCCATGCTCTTTGCAAAGAGATGCCAGGTTGCTGCCAAATAATTGATAAGTGCAGTGCTTTTGATAGGTTGGTTTAGCCAGGCTGTAGTAATCTAAAACCTGTTGCAGGCAACTATTGTCAAAAGCCATGTTATGTGCTACCAAATCCTGGTTTTTTATAAATGGCTCTATCTGGTGCCATACATTATTAAAAGTTGGCGCCTTAGCTGTATGGCGGGGGCCAATACCGTGTACCCCAATATTAAATTGTGAATACTCATTGCCCGGCGGCTGAATGAGCATATCCAGCTTGTCGGTAATTTTGCCGTTTACAACGCGCACTAAGCCTATCTGGCAAACGCTCCAGCGCTTGCCGTGGGCGGTTTCGAAATCGAGGGCGGTGAAAGTGGGAATTGCACTCATATATAGCTAATTATGGTTTTTTGTCCTGAACTATAAGAAAAGTCAGCATCTCATTAACCTGAGCTTTAATATTTTGCTTTAAGTCGTCATTTTCTATTTCTTCATTATGTTTTAATATTCTGGAATTTTTGTTGATGCCACCGCCGGGGATAATTTGGTGTAGTCGGCACATCGGCGGTTCCAAACCTGTAGTTACGCAAGGGCTTATATACCCCAATAAAAGTGTTTTCTATTTTTAGATTCATCTTTTATCCGGTTCGGCTGAATAACGCATTTATCCAGATTAGCAAATGTATTATTTATTCCTATTTCCCTTTGCAATAACTTGAAATAAATTCAAACCACTAATGGGCCGAAATAATAAAACGCCGTGGTTTGATTGAGGCATTTAGCTTTTTCAACAACCCTTAATTGTTTCCATCATTATCTGCTTTACTACTGATGAACCGGAAAAATACGGGTTCATCTCAAATTGTTTTTTCCGCCCCGGAAATCAGTTATGGCCCGATTTACGGCTTACCCGTTAATTTTTCCTTAACTTCGTTTAAACGTAAGCATTCATGTTTGGCATTAATTATGATCAATAAAAAAATGAAATACGATGAGTTACTAAATAAGTTCCCTAATTGCCCCGCGCTACATTACCAAGAAGTATCAAGACCGTCTTTCCGATGGATTATTGGCGAAAAACATGTAAATAATTTTATACCGATAAACCTAATTTCGGCACCACCACCAAAAATGTTGGATGAAAGCGACAAAATGTGTATGGGTTACGGTTTATCGTTTTTTGATAGCTTTTCAAATGCATTTGAAAAATACAAATCCCTTTATTCGAGGAAGAGAGAACATCAACGAGAGCAATTTAGAGAAGACAAAGGAACAATAATTGCCACAATCACGATTAAAAATGATGACGGCATCGCCGATGAACCTAACTACAATAATTATGGTCATTTTACTTTTCACGAGTACCATGCAACCGATTTAAACCATAAAATTGAACAGATAACCAGTATTTTTGAATCAGATGGAAAAACTCTTAACAAAGCCATATAAAGAAATTAGTCTTGGAACGAACCTTAACCGGATTGGTGATCTTATCAATTTTGAGGGACCAATTCTTTCTCTTTTTGAGGACGTAAGAACAAGACATCTCTATGTTTTTGACTGGGTGGACAGGGATCAACGATTTAATCGCTGGCTGGTATACCGGGTCATAGCAAAAGATTTGCTGCCTTATTTGCAAGGTAAGTTATCATATCTTGATTTGTTTAAAAGCAGTGTTGATAAACGATATTACTTCACAGATATAGGCCATAATTTTGGGAATGGACATTACGATTTATGCGAGATTATTAAATTACCACCAAAATATTTTCCCAATGAAGATGACTATTTTGACCGGACAAATTGTACGTATTATGAAAAAATTACGTTTTTCGTAATAGAACGTTTAAAAAATCAAAAACAAGAGAACGAATACATCGTAAGTTCAAACAGTCTAAATAGATTGAATGTTAAATACAAATCACAAGCCATTGGCCTAACTTATCAACATTTGCGAAAAAAGGCGCGTCATGGGGTATTAATGAGTCTGGCGAGAAAACACAAGCGGATCAAAGAAGAACTGCACAATAGTTTTATTCATAACAGGGGCATAAATACCATTAGTAAATCTGAACAGATTCAAAAAATATATAAAAATGACTATAGTAGAATTAGTTAAAGATTACTTTAAAACCGAGGGTTGGTTGTTTTCACAAGTTGAAGACAAGAATGTTTTTCTTTTTGGCATTAATGGCGAAAACGGAAAATTTCAATGCCTGGCTGATATTTTCGATGAAGAAAAGTTTTTCAGTTTCTACTCCATTTGTGGCTTTAATACTCCCGAAAGCAAAAAGCAAGAAATGGCCGAATTGATCACCCGACTAAATTATGAAGAGGCTTTTGGAAATTTTGAAATGGATTTTGAAGATGGGGAAATAAGATATAAGACGAGTATATTCTATGAATCCCTGGAGCCCACCACGCAGTTTGTAAAAAATATTATAATTCAAAATATTATGAGCATGGATGATTCTTTACCTGCTTTAACTGGCCTTGCATTTCAGAATATGACTCCTATTGACGCTTTTAAACTTGTGGAAGAAATTGAGACCAAAAAGGAAAATAAAACACTTTGATAAAGTTTGGATTCTAATTGCACTCGTTACTTAATAAAAAACCAGGCAATTGTCTGCAATAATTGCCGTTGCCCTTTCAAAATCAGTCTTTTTTCCAATAAAAGGATAGTAAGGTAATAATTCTAATGCCTCATTTATTTTGTCTTCAGGCTGGATGCTGTAAGCGGGGGATTGATTATGAATAATCCAAAACCGTAGTATATCCTTTTTCTCCTCTTCGGCCGTGGGGCTCCAGATTATTTGCTTAACCATTCCGAAGTTCTCTTTTTTACTTCTTCATGGCCGGAAAACTGACCATTTCTAATTTCATTATTCGATTGGGTTATTCGCTTTTCCTGAAATTCGGTCAACTTAATATAAAGTGTTGTCTTCTGATACCATTTGATAAATTTCATGTAATAACTCCTCGTCATCCATGTTATTTATAAGCCTGGTAATCTTTTCTTTTAATTCCAGTATTAACATAACACCCTATTTTGTACTAAGGTACTCATTTTTGAGCATTTTTTAAGACGCATTTATCAAATATCTTTCCTCAACAAATCAGGATGAATCCTTTTATTGGGCTTAAAATCATATTTGCGCAACCGCTCTTCGGAGGTTTGCAGTTCATAAATCAAGGTGGCCATTTGCTGTATCCAATCCAACACTTCTTCGGGTGATAACGCGGCGTGTTTTTCCATCTGTTCCATGGTAACAGTATAAGTAAAACCCACTCCTTCATTTTCTTTAATGGGTTCCATGTTCAGTTGTGCTAAGATAACAGATTGTAAATAGAGGTGCTATCAAATTAGCAGCCGATGCCAGAAGTTTCTATTGGCAGCAAAACCAATCTCCCAAAATATAATTTTTCCGGGGACTTGTGGGACACCAGCGACTTACAAAGTCCCACCGGTCGCAAATGTCCCAAAACACCTGCCAGTAGCAACCTTTTGGCCTTATTGGTATTTGATATGCTCCCTAACATAACCCATAACCCGAAAATTCATTAAGTTTGTTAACACAGACCATTTTGATTTTATGCTCGGAAATTTATTTAAAAAGAAGGCCCCGGCCATTAAGAAAAGAAACCCCGATGAAACGGATTTCTGCTACTACCCGTTTTTCCAGGTGCTGGTTTCGGCGGATGGAAAGTATATGCCCTGCAGCCATCATGATGGTTATATTACGCAGGGGGGAAAACAGATTTCAGTAGATAAATTTTCGATTGAGCAGGCATGGAATTCGGATTACATGCAAACCCTGCGGCAGAACTTTCATGATGGAGTACGCAATAAAGGCTGTAGCCATTGCTGGAAGGAGCAGGCTTTGGGATTAAAACCCATGCGGTACGATTCGTACGGATATAATATACCCGAAAGCCAGGTTGAAAACCCCGCAACCCCTATGCGGGTTGAAATTAACGCCAGCAACGTTTGTAACCTGCGCTGCCGTATATGTTGGAGCAATGCCAGCACCCGTTGGATAAAAGAAGCTAAAGAACTATATGGCGCTGATGGCGAGGTGCATTACAATATGACGCCCGAAAACCAGGCTATTATTCACAAGTGGGTGCCCCACTTTAGCCAGATTGGCTTTTTTGGCGGAGAGCCGCTAAAGAGTGATGAAAATATTGAGCTGATGCGTTACTGTGTGCAAACCGGGCATAGCAAACATATTTCGTTGCTGATAAACACCAACGCCACCGTTTACAGCGATGAGCTGGTTACCCTTTTTAAGCAGTTTAAAAGCGTATACCTTAATTTTAGTATTGATGATATTGGCGCTCGTTTTGAATACCAGCGCAGCGGGGCCAACTGGGATGAGGTGGTGGAGAATATGAAAAAGTATATCCCCCACGGCGGCTTTACCGGCAATGACCAGTTGCAGATAAAAATATGCTGCTCGGTTACCAGCATGAATATTTACTATTTCCCCGAGTATTTTGAGTTTATGAATGAGCACTTTCCGGGCCTGCCGGTTTTCTGGAACCTGGTTTTTAACCCTTATGAGTTTTCGATACAACTGCTGCCACAGGATATTAAAACCCTGATAGCCGACCGGTTAAAAAAGTTTGTGCACACCACGTATAAAATGGAGGAAAGCCGTACGCGCACTATTGAAAATCTTATAACTTATCTGAACGGACAGGATGACCGCGATTTTGGCGAATTTTTTAAACGCACTGACCGCCACGACCGGTACCGGCTTGAAAGTTTTGTTGAAACCTTCCCCGAGTTTTACAAGGTGATTGAAAAATACAAGCCGGTGGATTTGAAGATGAATGTTATTAGGGTTGGCCCTTAGTAATTGCTCCCCTTAGATTGGCAAACTACATCCTTTCTGCTGATTAATTCATCAGCAATTTTGTGACCCATAATATTATACCCTAAAGTATTAAAATGTCCGTCGTTGGGCCAATAGTAAAACGAATAATTTTTTTTGTTAAGCCCCACACTATCTAAAAAATACGGCAGCAAATTCAGGGGTTTCAGTGTTGCTATTTCCTTTATCAAGCCACCGGTTCCTTCTTTACCGTATCCTCTTCTAAAAATATCATAGGTCATTGGATGAATAACCACCATCATTTTAATCCCTCTTTTGGCCAGTTCCTCATGCGCATTTAAAAGCACGTTCTTTATTTTCAGGCTTGCTTCTGCGTTTAATTTCCTGTCCTCTGATTTTGAGCGTAATACCCCGCTATAGCCCAATACGTCCTGCATAAAAAAACGAACCAAATGAAGTGAGGCGTAAAGCGGCTCCCATACGGGAGGCGAGGTAAAAGAAACGGTATTATTGGCTTTAAACCTTTCCATTCCTCCACGGATAGCAACTTCGGGAATGTCGGTTGCGTTAACGCAAAAAATTACTTCATCCCATTTTATGTCCCAAAGCTTACCGTGCAGTAAATGATAATTATAAATGGGGTCGCAACCGGCTATGCCTGCGTTGTAGACAAGATAGGTGTCTTGGGTGCATAAATTAATGGCCTTTTCAAGTATCCGCGGCCACGTAGAGTCCTCACCGGTGCCCAGGCCTTCTGTAAAAGAATCGCCCAGGCAAAGAATTTTTTTTGTGGTTGTGTCTTTAAGGTTTATTTCCCGCTCAGAAACCCCTAAGCTGTTCGTTATTCTTCTGTAGGTATAATCTCCCCTAAAATTTTGCAAAGTATCGTTTGGTTGATATAGATGCCAGAAGGCATCTTCCTTATCGTGCCAGTAAGATGACCGATATTTTGATTCTCCGATTTTCTCTCTATAGGTAGCCTCTGTTTTTGATACCCTTAATATTCCTTCAAAAATGATTAACGCTATAAAAACAGATGTTACTACTGCCTGTACATTAACAAGGGCCTCCTTTTTAACCATCCGGGTTAGTTGAATGATACTTACAACCAGGCTAAAAAGCAATAAAGGGAAAAGTAAAATCAGGCAGGCCGAAACAAATGACGTATTATAATCAGCAAGTGCCCGGTAATCAATTATCCCAACAACTATCAGCACAATAAAAAGAAGAGCGGTTTTCAGCATTAAAAGAAATATTTTTTTGTAGAAATAAATTCACCTGTTGAACCAATACAAATCTATGATATATTCCCAATAGGCACATTAATCCTGAAACCTCACATTCATTTGTTGACCTCACGCCAATGCAACAAATAATTAATATAAAAAAGGTATAAAGAAAAGCCCGGTTAATTATGCCATAGCGATTCTTCATACCCCAAAAAAGATTAGTTATTCCTTAGTTATTACTATTGATTTGGTATCATACAGTTTGCCATCTATATAAAGCGAATAACGGAAAGTGCCGCTGGCAAACTGGCTGCCCCCAATACTATAGTTTTGTTCGGGCACCTTATCCGGTTATTCTTTTAATTCCATTTCAAGCAAGTAACAAATTATTCTTCAAGATATTCCTACTTTCGTTGCGAGGCGCTGCGAAGCAATCCCAAAGCGGTTCAGGGCTGTGCGTTGAGTTACGGATTGTCGCAAGTAGTTGGGGGATTGCTTCGTCGCGGAGCCTCCTTGCAATGACGGTGCCTGTGGATTGTTACTTTTTCATATAAAATAAAAACGGTTTGAAAATCGGCCTTTTTTTCGGTTCGTTTAACCCGGTGCACAACGGGCACCTGATTATAGCCAGCTACATCAGTCAAACCACTGATTTGGATAAGGTATGGATGGTGGTGTCCCCTCAAAACCCATTAAAACCCAAAGAAACATTATTGCGCGACCACGACCGCCTGCACCTGATTAACCTGGCTATTGAAGAAAGCAAGCACCTGAAGTCATCAGGCATTGAATTTAAATTGCCAAAACCCTCTTATACTATTGATACCCTTGTTTACCTGCACGAAAAATACCCGCAGCACCGGTTTTCGTTAATTATGGGTAGCGATAACCTGGTAACCCTGCATAAATGGAAGAACTTTGAAAAGCTGCTTACCTACCCCATTTATGTGTACAAGCGCCGGGGATTTGATGAAAACCCTTACCCCGGGCGGAAGAACATTCAGTTGCTGGATTTTCCTTTCCTCGATATTTCAGCCACTTTTATCCGCGACAGTATCCGCAAAGGTATTTCGATGCAGTACTTTTTACCTGAACCGGTTTGGAAGTATATTGATGAGTCGGGGTGGTATAAGAAGTAATGGCTATTGACATCTTGAAATAATCTTCTGGGTAAGTGCCTTGAAATCATCGTAGCACTTATAAACTGATTGCAAATGGGCACCAATTGCGCCATCCGCCGGCTTCAGGAGAAATATGGGTTTATGGGCTTCCATCGCCATGGGCGCCAAAGAATGGTAATGTTTTAAAAGAGCTAATCTGTTGCCTTCAATATCTGTATTGATTTGCCCTTTGGAAAAATTTCCGTCCAAGACATACTGGTAATAAATCGAGGGGATTCTATCTGCCCACTTTAAATATGATTTCACAGGACGACTATCTTTGGCAGAGTATTGCATTACCAGGTAACCCAAAGGCTTCATCGCCCCGTTTGGAATTGAAGTTTTGTCTTGTTTAGGATATTCCTGAGCTCTCTTTGCCCATTGAATTCTCCATTCCTTTAATGTATTACCCAGGTTCTTCATTCCTTGTAATGAAAACAGATCAGGAGCCACGGGAATAACGATGTTGTCGATACTAATAATTACAGAACGGTTCATTGCTCCCAAATTTGGTCCCACATCAATCAAAACAAAATCGGCTGCAGTTCGAAGGGCAGAGTCGTTAAATAAAGTCTTAAAAACCGATATAACTTTAAATGCAAAAGGGTCTCCGGAAAGACATTTAGACCAGGCATCGCTCAATTTATCTTCAAAAGAAGACAATGCTAAATTTCCTATCAGTAAAGATATTTTATCATTTATTTTTTCGATATGGACAGGCGAATACGGCTCTCCTTCACTAACAGGAGAAATAGCCTCCAAAATAGTTTGATTCTGTGATTCCTCCAGAACAATTTCCTCCATTCTTTCGTTTGATAAAAACATAGAAGATAAATTAGACTGAGGATCTAAGTCTATCGCTAAAACTTTATACCCGAGCTCTGACATCATCCAAGCTACATGATAAACTGTTGTGGTTTTGCCAACGCCACCCTTGTTATTAAAAAAGGCTATTGTTTTCATTATTGTTTTTTAAAAATTGTAACACTAAAGTGCAGCGGTAAGTTAAAAATGAATTCTGGTTCCGGATTTCCATTAGCCTTTAACTCACTTTTCGCCGTCTCTACACCTCTGTTAAACTTATTTACATACCCTAGAACTTTTAGAGCTTCTGCAATTATAGGATTTCGATAATCATTTTGATTCGGAAAATTGTCCGGTGTTGCTGCCCCGTATAATCCGCCGGCATTTGCAATTTCAATTCGGTCTGAAAATTCATAAATTCTGACCGGCGCATTAGACTCATAATTCCGATGCATTACTGCATTGTTAAGCAATTCTCTGATGGCTTTAAAAGGATACTCTCGTATAAGCTCTTCTTTTAAATTAGACTTAAAAACCGGCTTTGTTTCAATATTGTTCTTCACAAAATCATCTACTTGCGCCATTAATGTTATCAAATCTCCGCTAAACTCTTTTTGGTTTAAAACTTCTGAGTCCAGTCCGGTTCCTGAAAATTTTACATATTGGATATATGCACCAGAAATAAAATATCTTACGTTATCGCAGAGAAGAATTATACCTGCATTTGTCGGACAATCAAAGACAGGGTCATACAATCTTAAAGAAGCCAACTGACTCTTTAACTCGCGATGGTTATTCGCCAGGGTTTCGGCATCAATAGCGCCTGGCAAATAGGAAAGGCGAAATAACTCAGTATTTATATCCTCTAATGTTGATCCTACACAAGGTAATGCATCAAATGACTTTGCGCTGGCAGTTCTTTTTTCTGATAGAAGTTTTTCTTCGGCTTCGGTAGCAATAGCTTTTCTTGGGCCATTTCTAATCCATATGNNCCATATGCGTCCCCTATATCTAACAGGAGGAAACAAATTTGGAAATACCTCTATCACGGCAATTTGAGCGCCATTAACATGATATTTTTGTACAGTCAGCGCTGGCTTGGGTAGCACATTGCCGTCATCCCTTATGCCGGCCAGGTTCTTCAATATTTCATCTGTTACGCTTATTCCTGTTGGGGTGCCGGTCTTATCATCTACTCCAATAATTAAATAGCCTGGCTTTTTATGGTTAGGAAAATCATTCGAAAAAGCACAAATCGCTTCGCAAAACTTATCGGTATTAGTTGTAGAAATTGTTCTTTCAACCCTATCCGATTCCATATTTCCCAATAGCTTAGCCAATTCTTCTTCTGATAGCATAATTTTTAATGTTCTAATCTATATTTTAAAAGAGTCATATCAAGCAGAATGTGGTTACTGCTTGTTAATTTTTGCCGAAGATAATTGTTTCTTTTCCGAATGTTAAATAAACACCCTAACACAAATGATTCATTTTGAATCTACTTTATACCCCCGTGTGTCCAAATAACTTAACACTAAAGTTCCTCTTTGGAGAATATTCTCTCTTTAATACCATAGATAAATTTTTGTAGTCCTACTTTTGGTTTTTCTAAAAATGCGGCTGTTTTGAAAATTTTTTTTCTTCCCCTTTTTTTCTGCCTTTGCTTTGTATCCAGGGCTTTTGCTACCGGCTTTGATATAAAAACCAGTTCTATTATTGACCAGCCGGCCATTGAGGTGTTGGGCGATTATAATAACAGTTGGTACGTAATCGGTTTTGAAAAACCCAACCACCCCGATAAGCCTGCCCGGTTCTATATCCTTAAATATGCCGCCGGTTTCCCCACAGCTAAAAGCTCGCCGGTTTATCCGCCTTTTGGCGAAAAGACCGATTACCTGAAAGCGGCTATTGTAAATGGCATGGTCTCCATTTTTTACTCGCGCTGCGAAAGGGTTGTAGAGCGGCCCGATATGGTTGATAGCCGCGATGGTTATAAACAGATACCCAAAATTTTGCGGCAGGATTACGACCCGGTTACTTTATTGCCAGCCGGTGAACCGGTTACCGTTTTTGATGAAGCCGTTGAACATTTTGCAGCCAGCGGCATTGAACTTGCCCAAAGCGATGATAAAAGCAAAACGGCTATTCTTATAAAGCATTACTTCAGGCAGCAGAAGTTTAAGGTTATTCTGATAGACAATAGCAAGGGCCCTGTTTTTGAAAAAAGCTTTGCAATAAAGGCGGAAAAAGACCTTATTAACTTTAAGCATATTGTAGTTGGTAACGACGGGCAAATGCTGGTTGAGGCCAAAACACAGGAAGACCCCTTGCTCCTGGACCCCAAAGGCAAAAAACTACTGAAGTATTATTTTTTCTCTGTTAATGGCGAAGACGATGACCCTCCTGTAATGAGCCTTGCGGCTGCCGTAGGGGGCAATCAAACCAGCAGCGTACCTGCTATTGCTGTACTTAACAGTGGTGAATTGGTTATCAGTTACGACCACTATGCCAACGACCATAGCCCTGTACTAAAGGGCATATCGGTAAGCAAGTATAAAACTGACTTTACCCTGATTGCTACCTATGATATTGTACCCGACCAAAAATTGTTAGACAAAGCAAGCGCCTATCAAACCACCAAAGAGAAGGGCCTGGAATACCTTGAAACCCGGCAGATTTTGCCCCTTGATGGCGGAAATTTTTTGCTGATTGCTGAATACCGCCATAGTACAGATAGTAAAGACAAGGTTACCGGTGCGGTAAGTACTGTTTTACAGCGGCATTACCTGGTTGCTTTCAGGTTGAACGGCCAGTTAAACTTAACGGCCTCTGATTTTATTGATAAAAGGCAGACCACCCATAATTTGAGTTATGCCTTTTCCTTTCAGGCTTACCGCAAAGGCGGCGATGTTTACTTATTGCACAACGAAGATTGCGAAAGCGATGATGAACATGGCTTAAACCTGCTGAATACCCTTTTACCCGCCACAGGCGCTGAACCATCCACTCAAAAAATAGTACATACATCAGAAGACTTTTTTACCAGTCTTGACCATATTTACACCGCAGGCAACCGGATTTTGTTTACGGAAGAAAAAGTAGTAGACTTTTCGGTTGAGGGGCGGGAATTGAAGTTGCTGGAGGTAAAACTTAAATAGAAGCGAGAACCAAGATATTAGAAGCAAGACTTGAAAGATTTCTTGGTTCTAGCATCTAAAATCTTGGTTCTAGTTATGAACAAAAACGCATGTTGGTAACGCCAAAAAGCAGTGGGTAACTGATTATGAAATAATTTTGGAAATGCGGTTTAAAAAACTCCCGGTTTTTCGGGAAAAGTTGTGTTCATGTTATTCACGTAATCCACACTTCCGTTAACACAAAGGCACCAAAAAGTTATGCCAATAGCGATGTCAACAGGGGTTTCCACAGCATGTTTATAAGGTATATAAGTTGATGTAAACCAACTATTTAAACACCATTTTTTATGTGGATTACGGTGAACAACTGTATATAATTGTGAACGCAAAATTTTAAGGGCTCAACTTAGGCTATAAATTCACACAGCTAGTAATAACTGTTCTATTGATTAATTAAACTACTTATTATAATACAAGGTGTGGATTGATTGAAATTTGTTGATTCAGGCCACTTAATTTTTTTGTTGCCGTATACCTGAAAACTGAAACCCCCGTTGTAATTTGAAGCTATGACCATTTTAAAAACAGGTTTACTCTTTCTGCTATTGGCCCTTGGCTCGGGATTTACCCCCGAAAAGAGCACTTTTGAGGATATGCAGAAGAGTTTTCCGCGGGTAAAGGACGTTTACGAGCGCAAAGAAGAGTTTATTAACATGAAATGCCGCTCGCTGGAGATACCTGAGGAGACCTTTGGCAATATACTGATAAGGGTTTTTAAAATGGAGTGCATTATGGAGGTTTGGGTGCAAAAGCCTGATGGCAGCTATATTAAGTTTAAAGAGTTTAATATTTATGCGCTTTCAGGCGTATTGGGGCCTAAACGCCGGGAAGGTGATATGCAGGTGCCTGAAGGATATTACTACATCAAAGATTTTAACCCGCAAAGCAATTATTATTTATCGCTGGGTATAAATTATCCGAATGAATCGGATATGAAACTGAGTACTGCTGAAAGAAAAGGGAGGGATATTTACATACATGGCGCTAAATGCAGTGCCGGATGCCTGGCCATGAGTAATTACTACATTGAAGATATTTATATGTGCGCTGTTAAAGCACACGGCAACGGGCAACAAAGAATACCGGTTGAAATTTTTCCGTTTAAAATGACCGATAAAAACATGATTTATTATAACCACTGGGGTGCTTATCAAAGGCAGGCTATGTTTTGGAATAACATAAGAAAAGGGTATGATTTTTTTGAAAAAAACCACCGTGTGCCTGAAGTAGCGGTGGCCGATAATGGTAATTACCTGTTTAGTGATCCCGCAACTGCACAGGCTTCGAAATAGTTTTTACATGGAAGAAATGCATTTTGCGTAGGTTTGGTACATGAAAATTTTACGAGGACTTATTTACACAGCGGTTATACTAACCGTTTTTTTATTTACCTATTACCAGGTTTGGTTTCTTCGTCAACCGGCACGGAATATACCGGGCAACGGGCATATTTTTGTAAGCCCGGCCAATGGTAAAATAGTTTCTATACACAAATGGAATAGCGCAAGTTTAGTAGTTACCAAAGAGGAATTTGGTGCTATTAACGTGTGGACAAAAGATGTGGATACTGCCGGAACTATCATCTCCATTCAAATGGATGTTACCAATGTACATTTTCAGCGTGCACCGGTAGCTGGTAAGGTATTAACTGAAACCTATACACATGGCAGTTTTCATAATGCCGTGCAAATGAGTAACGATTATGGTATAAGGTTTGAGAATGAGCACAACGAGATATTAATGGAAACACCTTCAGGCAAGAAGTACAAAGTAATTCAGATAGCCGGTTTTTTAGCCCGCCGGATAGTTGATATGACTGTGCCTAACCAGGTAGTTAAACAGGGGGACGTTATAGGATTAATCAAATTAGGTAGCCAGGTAACAGTGTTATTACCTCATGATATTATCGTATTGGTTAAAAACGGCGATGTAACCGTGGATGGTGAAACTATTTTAGGAAAAGAATAATTTTGAGCTTGCCTTTAATTGCCGATGTAGCTCAGTTGGTAGAGTAGCGCATTCGTAATGGTGTGTCACGAAGATGG
>PMXD01000336.1 GCA_003165895.1 Bacteroidota bacterium
ATATTTTTTTTATTTTTTACGGGTGCCGATAGCTATCGGCATACCTTCGCAATGACATCTGTTTTATTTTAAATACAAATACAATCCTCACCCTGCCCTCTCCGAAGGAGAGGGTTCAAAGTCCTTCTTCTTCGGAGAAGGATTTAGGATGAGGATTGTATTGCTACATTTTGCTTACGCCCGGGCAATTGAAATATCAAAAATAATGCTCAAATTGCCTTAATATGACTGAACTGGACATTAACATTAAGGTGCGTGTTTTTGAAAACATAAAGGCACTTACCCCGGCTGACGCAGCCTTAATGCAGGCGGCTAAAGTGGCACTGATTAACTCTTATTCGCCCTATTCGCAGTTTAAAGTAGCTGCTGCGGTTCTTCTCGAAAACGGAGAAATATTAACCGGTACTAACCAGGAAAATGCGTCTTATCCTGTAGGAATTTGCGCTGAGGGAACTGTTTTAAGCGCTGTTTCGGCACTTTATCCCAATGTTGCAGTAAAGAAGATGGCTGTGACTGTAAAAAGCGGCAGAAGCCTGGTTTCAAAACCGGTTGCCCCCTGTGGTATTTGCAGGCAGCGCATTTACGAATACGAAATGAGGTTTAACGCAGATATTGAGATTATTATGATGGGAGAGGAGGGCGAAGTATACCGGGTTAAAAGTATCAAGGACCTGTTGCCCCTGGCGTTTTTCAAAATGTGAAAACGGCTTTAGCCGATACTGCCAACTACCATCCCAATTGCAAAAAGAACTGAGAAAATAAAAGTAGAGATGGCTAATTGCTTTAACAGCGGGTCAAACTCTACGTGGTGATGTACTCTTTTTACGGCTACCAGGTGCCTTCTGAAAAGGGGAACAGTTATTATAAATAAAAACTGCATGGTAGAAGTAAAATTGGTGATAACAAAAACAATGCTGGCAGCAAACCCGAGCATGATAAGCAGGTTGTGATATCTTTTGGCCCTGCCTAAGCCCATTCTTACAACCAGGGTAATTTTACCTGCTTTTTCGTCGCTAATGTGGTCGCGCATGTTGTTGAGGTTTAAAACGCCGACTGAGAATGCACCGATAGTAAATGCGGGAAGCAGCACCGAATAATGCAATTTATGTGCTAAAAGATAATGGCTGCCACAAACCCCAACCAGGCCAAAGAACAGAAACACAAACAAGTCACCTAAACCCATATAGCCATAAGCACTTTTACCCATGGTATATTTAACAGCAGCGCCAATAGCGCCCAAACCCAATAAGAAAAAGAAAATGGCGTAATTAATATCCAGGTCCTGCGTACCCTTGTAAATCAAGGCAACGCCGCTTAGTAAAGCAAGGCCACTACAGATAGCAATGCCGGTTTTAATTTCATTAAACGACAGTAATCCCAGTTGCACTGCGCGTTTAGGACCTATACGCTCTTCGTTATCTGTTCCTTTTTCGCTGTCGCCGTAATCGTTGGCCAGGTTAGAGAGTATTTGCAGAAATAATGTAGTGAGAATGCACAACACAAACACCAGCCAGCTAAAGCCGGTTTTATTATCGGCGTAGGCAATAGAGCTACCCGCTAAAATGGATGAAAGAGCTAAAGGCAATGTGCGAAGCCTGAATGCGTGTAACCACGCCTGACGTTTACTCACCGTTCTGTTTTTTACAATTCGTGCTGATAATAATGCCCGGTGGTGCGAAGATAGTTGAGTATAAGTTCCGTTACCCGCTTTATTTTTTGAGATGGCAGCAGTACCATAAAGTTATCCTGTGTTTTATGCAGCACATAACTAATCAGGTCTTCATCGTGTATTAACTGCCCGGCGCTGGTATCCCACTTCTCAATAAACACATTTAAAATAGTGTAAGCCTCGTCTTCCGAAATATGGAAATCGAGGTATTTGTAAACGAATTTTACGGTATGGAAATAGTCCGGTTTATCTAAAACGGGCGGATTCCAATTATCAAGCGCACATGCCATAGGGAGGGTGAAAATAAGAGGAAACCTGAAACTTGGCAATACCTGGCTGCAAAAAGTTTACAGTTGAATACATGATAATTTGCCGGGTAAATTAGCTTTGCAGCTTATTTTGAGTAATACAGTAGCAAATGGAAGTATTAAAATATCTGCCGGAAGTAACAAAGTGGGAGGAAAACCCATGGGAGAGTTATGCCGATTTGAGCGCAAATATGAGTTTCGGGCTGGTCTTATCGCCGCCAGATGAGGAAGATTCGAGCTATTCTTATTTCGTGGTAAGTCCGCTATTAAAAGTAACCAACGGCAGCGGGCAAACTGTTTTTGCAGGCGAAACCAAAAGCANNCATCACCTGAAATATTATTTGAAATTATTGTTGAAGCTACGCGGGAGTTTGCCAAAACGTTTAAGGAGAAAACAGAACACAACCCCCGCATCTATCACACCATCCCCAAGCCTGTTTTTAAAAACCTGAAGGGGATTATTGAGGACTGTTTGGGGAAGGTTTACCCGGCTTGAAATCCCTTTTGCATAAAGTAATGCGTTGTCCGATAAGCGCCTTCATTCCCATTTGAGCCATAAATGTTGCGATCAGAACAGTTCAGTGAATGGCTTATTCAAATCCAAAAAATTAAAATTTATTGAAGTTTTAAGCTTCAAGAGGTTATATATTTTCAAACTTTCTTTGTCGGATGAAAGATAAAATTCAACTGTTTTTTCACTATCAGCTTGGGCAAAAAGTTTAGTATCATTTGGTATAATATTTCTTTCCTTTAACTTCAATTTCCCCTTGTTTTGAAATGCGATTTTGGCAAATTCGCCTGTTTTTTGAGCATGATCAAGATTAAAAGGAACGATTTGCAAATTTCTTAGGGGTAATTCATCTAAGCTGCCTCCAACGCAATACTCCGCAACGGAGACCGTTGAAATCATCATGGTAATTTCATTTTGCAAAAAGTAGCGAAAATAACTGTCTGCGTTTTTGAATAACGGGTCGGTGTCATTCAGGAAGCGGAGAAAGAAACTGGTATCAAGTAATATAGCTTTACTCGTCATAGCCGCCTCGTATTTCTCTTAACCAACGGTCGGGTTCAATGCTGCCAAGCCATGCCCTCTTAGCCTTGTCCCGTAACTCTTTTAAATACTGCTCATCATACTTAGTCCTGGGAGAGAGTAATTCAGCGAATTTTATAGCAGAGGTATGTATGACTAAATCCTGATCATATAATACCGGAGAATAAATAATGTCAGAATTTCCGCTCTTTATATGGATATGCCAGTTCACACTTTTTCTTTCGTAAACGATGGTTGGTTCAGCTACGATGTTCATCGGGTAATATTTTATATGCACTTAATTTTAAAATTATAACAATACAAAGTAAAGCATAATGAAGCGGGTATTCATCAATATCCAATAGGCCATGCGCTACTTTGTGCCTCAAATTCTGACCTGCCTTTTCTGTTAATACGTATTGTATAAACATGCGATCATCTTCGCTAAATCCTGTATTTGCACTTTTTAATTCACGAAGGAGGTCATCAATGTTTTTTTCGTTTTTAATTTCAAAGGTACCTTTTTTGCGTACCTCTTTAAAAATAATGATGCCCGCCATCTTGCAGAACTCACGTAGTATTTTCTCAATTTTCAATGATAAGGAATCAATGATTGTTACAAACAATGGAGGCTCATTAGTGGCCCGCCAATCATCCAGTTGTCGAAAAAATTCCTTGATGGCAGGCAATATTGTGTCGGATAAACGGAAGTCGCGTTCCACACCATTATAATTTCTAACTTCCATTTTTCCTATCCAGGAGTTGAGGATGAATTGACTTACCCCCTTATATGTCACCTTACCTGCTTTATAAGCCTCAATAAAGAAAGCCTGCAAATTTTGAACCCCAATTTGAAACTGAAATGTATACGTCTGCCAAAATTGGAATTCATCGCGCTCTTCAGGGGTAATAAACGCATCAATTGTATTTCCGTATTTGTCAATGATAAAACTCGATGCCATACCAATTAGCATTTGTTGTGCATTTGATTCAGAATTTATTTTATTTATATGCTCAAGGCTATCAAACATTCCCGCAATACATAATAACATCACAATTCCCTGTTCATCATTTTTCTCAACTTGTTGTTTTATCAGCTCCAGCATTTTTTGGTTATACTCATCGGGTAAATCATGTCTTATGTTACCTAAGCGGGCATCGTGCCTGATTTTTTGGTATAAAACCCCTAATTCATTTACCTTATCTATATGGCCAATTTCTTTGTATAATTTCAACGCAATTTCTAAAAAACTAATTGCTGCCATTAAGCGTGTTTCCCTGGCCTCCGCATATAGTTTTTCATACAATTCAGCCTTGCGTCTTATAAGGTGGGTAAATTCTTTCCCATACTTCTTACAAAGCTTTATGTTCTCATCAATTATGTAAATTGCACCCCATGTATAACTTTTGTTTTGTTCTTCAAGCGCTTGGTTATTTCTGTCTATAAAACCATCAATATCAACGATTTTTCTGCTTTCTTCAAAATAAAGCAATATTAAACCAGTCATATCAATAGTAGTGCGTAACATGTACTTTCCCGTTTCCTTCCATCCTTTGTGCACAATTTCGGCAAAGTGTAATGCCTCGCTTAATAACTCTAAAAAAACCGAGGCTTCACGTTTGTAATATGCGATATGAGCGGCATTGGATAACGTATTGTAAAAATCCCAAACACGGTAAATGTTTTTTTCATTTGATTTGCCGGTCTCATAATAGCGTTTGCTTAATGTGAACAGTTCTTCAAATAACCTCCTGCACTCTTCAAGCGAAAGCTTGTTTTTATAAAAAAGCAATAACCCATACTCAGTTCTGGCGTATTTGTTTTTGCACGTTAAAAAACGATCATGTATATATTTAAAGTCCTCGTCTTGCCATGTTTTTATGTCGGGCCAGTCAAAGGGCCCTTGCCTGCCATCTTTAAATGTATTCACGCCTTGCAACTTCCAATGAAGCCCTTTTTCAGGTGACTTTTGAAAATTAAATACTTCCCTTTCCCTTTCACTTTTTTGAAGCAACTCTCTTTCCCCAAGTAGGGTTAAGATTTGGTTAGCATTAAGAAAAGCTTTGTTAAAGGTGTCAATTTCCTTAACATCCCAATCGCTTTCATCTATGCGCTTATGTAATTCTTCTAAAGCGTTCATAATCTTTTTATGTCCGTGGTATTACGGTTAAAGTACAAATATCGCTTAAAATTGGTTTTGTTTCTTAATAGGACACCATTAGTTGTCTGAAACCCACATCCCTTGATATTCGCATTTACGATGCGAATATTTTTTTACTATTTACCAATTAAAGCCGACACAATTTACCGCATTCAGATTTGACAACTTTTAAAAAGTTGTCAAATCTACCGAACGCCGGGCAAATATTTTTTATACTGCTCCACTGCCTCGGTATACCTGCCAATATTGATACCGGAAGTTGAATACAGCGAATGTGTCTCAATAGTTCTGCCATCTAATATAAAGTGCCCTTGTATAGGCGGCTTTCCTTCGTGTATGCTGTAAAGTATTTTGTGTTCGGCCAGGTGTTCAAAAAATAATTTATGTGCACTTACCTTACCTGAGCTACCGGTAAGGATTACAGTGTGGATAGACCGGTGTGCCCGCAATATTTTCAAAACATTCATTTTTTCAACCACTTCCAGGTCGCTGTCTTTTGAACTGGTGGCAACTATCCGGCGGCATTTGTAAATCGTATCTGATATTGCAATGCCTTTTTCTGCACAAAGCTCCAGTCGTTCTTTCGCTGCTTCTTCGCCTGAAATGTGATTGAATTTGTGATGATAAATTTCACTCAGCATCCTCCAAAAAAAATTAGCCCTGCCCGGGTAAAATGAATTGAAACGCCAGTTTTTATTATGTGTTGGGAAACTACCCAACACCAATACTTTTGCATTAGCCGGAACGAAATTTCCGAAAGGATGTGTTTCAATCATAAACTAACTAATCTGTAGTTATGCCTGTGCCTTTGGCTGCAATAATGCCAGTTGCCCAAAGTGGTAGGCCATGTGGGTAGTTCTGCTTAACAACACGCTTAACCGGTTGCGGTGTGGCTCCTTTTTAAAGTCTTCTTCACTAACGGCAGTGTGGCGTGCAAACCATTCATCTGGTTTAAGTGCAGCAAATTGGTTTGCCAGTTCGGCATTTACCTTATTCCAGTAAGCCCGTACTTCGGCTACTGAGGGCAGGTCTTTTACTTCCTTATCCGGCTTGCTTACAAAGGGAGTGTGATAGGCTGTGTTAAGAGAATCGCCTAAGCCTAATAACGGTAACATCATATCATGCACAGATGCCAGGTGGCCAAGCAGGTAAATGCCCCTGTTTTTGCCAGGCGACACCTCGTTATTTAATTGTTCATCGCTTAGTTTGCCTAGCAAGGCGTCAATTCTTATAATGTGGCTGTTCCAACCATTTAAGGCGAGGTTTGTAAGTAGTTCTTTTTCCATTGTTAAGTGTTTGGGTTTTGAGATTATGGGTGAAAACAAATTGCAATCCCTTAAAGTTGCAATTTGTTTATCAGATTTTTCGCCTGTATACGAGTGGTTGGCGGGGATGCCAACCACGAGAACAAGTGATGCGTTATGGAAACTTCGGAAATTTACTCCAGTCGGGTTTGCGTTTTTCTATAAAAGCATTTTTGCCTTCTTTGGCTTCATCGCTTAAATAGTAAAGCAGTGTAGCATTACCTGCTAACTCCTGTATACCGGCTTGTCCGTCTAATTCCGCATTGAATGAAGATTTAAGCATACGGATGGAGAGCGGTGATTTTTCCTGTATTTTTTTGCACCATTCAACCGTTACGTCTTCAAGTTTTTTTAGTGGTACTACTTTGTTTACTAATCCCATGCTTAAAGCGTCATCAGCATTGTATTGGTCGCAGAGGAACCATATTTCGCGGGCTTTTTTCTGGCCTACGCACCTTGCTAAATAGCTTGCACCAAAGCCACCATCGAAACTGCCTACCCGTGGGCCTGTTTGCCCGAAAATGGCGTTTTCGCTGGCAATAGATAAGTCGCAAACTACGTGTAGTACGTGGCCTCCGCCAATAGCAAAACCGTTTACCATAGCTATAACCGCCTTGGGTATAGAGCGAATTTGTTTTTGCAGGTCAAGCACGTTCAAACGTGGAACGGTGTCTTTTCCAATATAGCCGCCATGACCTCTTACATTCTGGTCGCCACCGCTGCAAAATGCTTTGTCGCCTTCTCCGGTAAGGATAATAATTTCAATATCCATGCTATCGCGGCAAATGTTCATGGCATCAATCATTTCCTTAACCGTTAGCGGCGTAAACGCGTTACGGTAGCGTGGGCGGTTGATAGTTATTTTGGCTATGCCTTCAAAAAAGTCAAATTTTATTTCTTCGTAGGGCTTAATGGTTTTCCATTCTCTTTTTTTCATGGTGTTCATGTGTTTAGGTGTTCACGTGTTCAAGTGGTTAATTGTTTATGTAGTGGAATTGGTTTTTAGGAATTCAAAATAGGCTTTATAAATCTCTGCGCTCAGTGGCCCATCGGTTTTTATTTCAAGTATTGCGGGTTTGCCATTGTGCGGATGAAAAAATGTTGCAAGTATTTTCTCCAGGCGCTCCTGGTGGTCGCAAAAATAATAGGGGATTTCGTACATACCGGCCAAATGTTTGGCGCTTAAATGATGTTTGGTTTCAAAGAACTTTTCAAAATCATTTACTTTGGTTGGCCCGTTCAGCAGGCGGAAAATATTGCCACCGGCGTTATTGATTACAATAATGCGCAAATCCGGCGACAGGTAGTTATTCCACAAAGCATTCGAATCGTAAAAAAAGCTTACGTCACCAACAATGCAAATGGTTAATTGTTTGGTTGCATAAGCTGCTCCGGCCGCAGTGCTAACTGGCCCATCAATACCACTGGTTCCGCGGTTTGAATTTACAGTAAGCGAAGCGTCATGCTTAAAGAAATTTGAGTAGCGGATGGGAGTGGAGTTGCCATATTGGATATGTGCATTTGCAGGAAATGCGTGGGTTAACAAGTCGTAAACTTTTAAGTCGCTAAAACTTATTTGCTTCAGATATTGCGCTGTTAGTTGAGTGGCTTTTTGGTGAAGGGCGTGCCATTTTTGAGCATAACCTGAGTTGGTATTTTCTGAAGCAAGCAGGCAATCCAAAGCATCGCTTTCACCGATTGGATTTATATTGGTTTCAATGTCGAATATGCTGAACCTCCGGTGTTCATTATATGGTGAAATATCCCAGTGGTGTAAAGGCTTATGCGTTTTTAGAGCCTGCCGTATTTTTTTTGAAATGATTTGGTTTCCGAATGTAATAACTATCTCCGGCGCAAAATCTGCCATCACATTTGTATCTATCAAATCCAGGCAGGCATCGTAATTGGTTATAACTCCGTTTACCGTGTTTACGTTGGCAGCGGTTTCGGTTAGCACTACCACATCTTCTCTTTGAGCAAGCAATTTTATTTTATCGGTAAAATGGCTATCGGCATTCTTCATACCAAGCACCAGCATTTTCTTGCCGGCTTTGGCTAATTGCCCGCTCAACTCAACTTTCGTGGTTTGGGATGAAAGGAAATTAGTATCGGATAAGGACTTTTGTATTTCGTAATTAAAAGCGGACTCGTTGGTGAATTCATATAATGGTTCGCTTAACCTGACATTTACATGCACAGGGCCGGGAGCATGCTGCTTTGTTTGGTGAATGGCAGTTTCTATTTCTGCTGCTAAATTTTGTAAGTCAGGCACGGCGGTAATATCGGCATCAATATCGTAGCTGGCGTTGGTCAATTCTTTGAATAGAAAAGCCTGGTTAATGGCTTGGTTTTCGCCTCGTTCGGCAGCGCCTTTGGGCCTGTCTGCCGTTAAAAACAGCAGGGGAATGTGCTGATAGTAAGCTTCGCATAAAGCAGGGCCCAGATTAAGCACCGCGGTGCCTGAGGTGCAAATAACGGCTACGGGGTTTTGTGTTTGCTGCGCCAGCCCAAGTGCAAAGTAACCGGCAACCCTTTCATCGGGTATAACTATACATTCAATTTCCGGGATTTGAGAAAATGCAATAACCAATGGGGCAGAACGGGAGCCGGGCGAGAAAACAGCCTGGCGGATACCCATTTTCTGACAGATATCTGCAATTACTCTTACCGCCGGTTTACTGCTGTTCATCGGGCGCAAAGGTGAAATTTTTCAGATAAAAAACGAACGCTACTTTCAGCGGGTGCATAGCACATGGTTGTATTCCCAACAGCCGCCCCTTCCG
>PMXD01000342.1 GCA_003165895.1 Bacteroidota bacterium
TTTGGCGCCTGAGTAGTTACCAAATGCTTTATGGTAATGATGGATTTGTGCTTTATCCAAATCGTTTGGGCCGCTTTTTATTTCTAAATATGCCTTTACTTCACCCAACCTTTCAACGACTAAATCCCACTTCGTTTCTTCTCCATGTTCATCATGCTTTCCACCAACTATAGAGTCGCTAGCATAGAGCAAAAGGTCTTCAACTAAAAAGCCAGCGGAGGTAACTATACTTCGCGAAATCGCCTGGTACGTGTAATAACGAATCAAATCTTCTTCGTTATTTAAATTTAACGCTCCAGATAAAATTGGGTTTACATTGAGCGTTTCCAACTGCATATTTTCAATCATCAGCAATTGTCTACTTATAAAACGGGTAGCCAAAATTTTTACAAAATTTTCTTGAACTGAAAGGTTCGCGTCAATCAACCCACTCTTTTGAAATGCTTGAATTTTTGCAAAGTCGCTATTGGTTAGTTTAAAACGGGGATTGTCAACTTTGAAAACCAACTTGTCAAAGTCTTTTCGGGCTGCTTTGAGAAACCCTTTGATTGTTCCATAGTGAGAAGCAATCATTTCAATTTTTTCTTTCAGTCCACTGGCTGTGCTACCGCTATGAATTTGAAAACCCTTAATAATAAGTTCTTGTGTTGTCGCTGCCACCTTTTAAAATAATTTCTTTAGTTACAAAGGTAGCATTATCTCCATTTCTTTTCTCGGGTTCTATAGTCAATTTTAAATCACAAACGGGAAACTGGCAGTTGATTCAAAATTTCGCCTAATACATTTTTTTACCCATCATTTCATTTGGAGGCTAACCAAAAGGTTTTACAATCGGGCACACCTTCTACTAGTAAATTCCTAATATCATTGAATTTCATGCCCCTTCGGCCAAGCAAATAACCCATGTGCATTAGATTTGTGCTTGAGCTAGGAATTAATTAACACCATTTATCTAAAAAAACAGGGCTTGGTGCTTACTTTAACAATAACTTTGTAATGTTAGTGTAAACTGTTAGGCTTTAGTTTAGTCTTAATGGAATACCGGCTTTAAAATAAAATCAGATAATTATGAAAAAGATAGTTCTCTTTAGTTCGATATTAGCAGTGGCGGCAGTGCTGCTTATTGCATCCTGTAGAAAGGATGATAACTTGAATCATAATAATAATAACAATAGCCCCAGCTACAACCTTACTTTTTGGATGGCGGTTAACTGTAGCCCTAATCCTATAACAGTTAAGGTAGATAGCCAAACTGCTGTTATGAGTGATTTTTTCCCAATTACAGCACCTGGTTGTGGCGCCAAGGGATGTGCCAATTTTAATCTGCCTGTAGGAACTTATACATACAGCGCTACCAATGGCGATTCAAGCTGGAGCGGCAGTGTAAGCATCGCCGCGGGAACCTGCACTTTTCAGCAGTTAACATGTGCCACAGGTAATGTAGTATTTTGGGTTGATTCGGCTGCTAACAATACTAAAGTAACGCTAAATGTAAATAGTGGCCCTGCATATATTAATACAGCCTTCCCAACCACCACACCAACCTGCGGTACCACCGGCTGTGCTAATTTTACATTGCATGTCGGAACCTATACCTATACGGCCATAACCGCTGCCAACATCGGTTATACCGGCACAATAACTGTAGGTAACGATAGCTGTACTTTGGTAAGGCTGTATTAAACGCAATTTGAAAATAATTGATTATACCGGGGGAAAGAGGGCACATGCCCTCTTTTTCTTTTTTAGTCAATGCCTGGTTTTAGTTATAATACCGTTGGCGTTTTTTACATAAACTAATATCTTTCATCAAGTCCCTAATATCCGCATCCCTTCAAATACATTACTGGCCGTGTAACGTCCGGAAAAAATAATTTGAGCGTTAAATTTACCCCAAGGGCAATAAATTACCTCATTTGGCCGTGTAAGTTTTTCGCAATTCCCTCTTCGGTACCATGCATCCATTGCGTTCCTTTGTGCTGTCAAAAGATTATAAAAACAAAAAATCATGAAAAAGCAAAATTTTATAAGAACAAGCATGGTACTGCTTTTATTCTTTGCCTTTGCATACGTGCAGGCAGGGTTTATACCCGTTATTAGTACCACAGCAGCCTGCAATAGCAGCACCGGCGGTAGTGCAACAATAACCGGAACCGGTGTTTCCGGGCCATTTTACTTTTCCATATCCGGCAATGGAATTTATGAGGCAGATTCTAATATAGCGTCGTCTGCTACTTTTACAAGCCTGCCTGCCGGTACTTATCAGTTAAATGCCTATTCGGCAAACGGCACCTATGCGGGTGGTATAATTGTTGTTTCATCCGTAATAAACGCAACAATTAATACCACGGAACCGGTTTGCCCATCAGGCACAACCGGCGGCGCTGTTGTAGGCGCAACCGGCGGTGCAACGCCTTACAGTTATCTGTGGAGTACCGGGGCCACCACGCAATCTGTAAGCAACCTTGCACAAGGACTGAATTGGGTAACTGTAACTGACCAAAACGGGTGTGCAACTTCGGCTTATGATACGGTTCAAATCGTGTCGCCGGTAACATGCAGTTTAATGCATTCAGGCCCGTCATGCGGTGGAATTCTGATCGCAAACCCTTCAGGAGGGACCTCTCCATACTCATACTTGTGGTCCAACAACGCAACTACTTCATCGGTAAGCAATTTAATAAATGGCAATTATTATAATGTAAGCGTTACCGACGCCAACGGTTGTCAGGGCTATAGCACCGCTTATATAGCTAATTCAGGTTTGGCGTTTGATACCATTAATACAGTTATACATGAGCCAACATGCGGAAATAACGGAAGCATTACTATTGCCATGGCTACAGGCACAGCGCCCTTTACTTATGTTTGGTCGAATGGGGAAACCACATCTGGTATTACAAGCCTGATGTCAGACTCCATTTACTACGTTACCGTAACAGATGCCAATGGTTGCACCGGTCAGAACGGATATTATATGTATGGCAATGAATTAACGCTTTATCATTCCTATGTCAATCCCGACTGCGGAACGTCCGATGGGTATATTCAGGTATATAGTTATGGCGGTACAACTCCATATACCTATATCTGGAGCAATAACAATACCAATAATACAGGGTTCGACAGCATTTTAACTCCTGGTACTTATTACTACACCGTAACAGACGCCGCGGGTTGCTCATTAAGTGATTCAGTACACCTGATACCTCAAAGTATTTATACGGCCCAAATTACAGTTACGCCCATTGTATGCCCTGCCACAACCGCTGGAAGCATGACGGTAAATGTATCAGGCGGCGGGCCTTATACCTATTTGTGGAGCAACGGCGCTACCACCCAAACTTTAACTAACCTTACGGACAGCTCTTCTTTTTCAGTTACTGCTACCGATGGCAGTGGTTGCCAGGCCATTTCAAGTAATGGTTATATTCAGGTTGTGCCAGCGTTTGCTGACAGTTTAACTTCGTCTCCATGTAGCAGCACTGTTACGGCCCTGGTAACAGGTGGAGGTAACGCGCCTTTTACATATTTATGGAGCAGCGGCCAAACCACAGCAACTATAACCTATACACTTTACTACAGCTATGAGGTAACCATTACTGATGCGAATGGTTGCTCATCATCTCAATCTTTCTATCCTTATACCTCAGGCATACAGTTGGATTCGGTCAACTCCCAAGTCAATCCTACCTGCGGCGCTACCGGTGGCATTATAGCAAGGCCACTAAACGGAGTAGCGCCATTTACTTACGTGTGGTCGAATGGTGCAACCACCGATTCAATAGGTGGCCTTTCGGGCGGTTCGTATGAGGTTACTGTTACCGATGCCAACGGATGTACCGGTATAGGATATTACTACCTGTATCAAAACAGCATAGGTACTTCTCCGGGCAACAATTATCCGGCTTGCGGAGGTACCAATGGCGGTATAACACTGTATACCTCAGGCGGAACGCCACCATACAATTATGCCTGGAGTAACAGCAGCACCAACCATACAAACATAGCATCAGGTCTTGGCACAGGCACGTATACTTATACGGTTACAGATGCCGGGGGATGTGCCGATACCGGTTCAGATATTTTAACTGCCCAGGGAAATTACACTGTAAACGTTATTTCCACCCCTACCTCCTGTAACCCAAATACACCTACCGGTGCAGTTAATGTTACTGTAACCAATGGTGGCACGGCGCCTTTCGTTTTCACATGGCAGGTTTATAATTACAATGGCTCTGCCTTTGATACCGCGACCAGTGCAGGCCTGGGAGGATTGCCTTACGGTACCAGTCTTTGGTTGCAATCAGCAATTGATGCCAATGGCTGCACCGACAGCAACGTAATATATACCAATACCGACACGGGCGGTGTTACTATTAATTATGCTGCATCATGTTACGATGATATTACCGGGTATGCTTATACCGACCTGAATGGCAACTGCATTATGGATGCCGGAGAGCCCGGTAATGCAAACATGATGATAATAGCTACCGGCAACGGGTTAACCTATTATGCCAATACTGATTCCAACGGATTTTATGACATACAGGTATTGCCCGGAACATATACTGTTACCGCTTACACTAATACCGGCGGCTCATGCATCGAAAGTTCCTGCATTGCCTCTTATACTCCTACATTATCTGGTACGGGTGTAGTTTCTTCCGGCAATAATTTCGGGTTCACCAGCGGGCCGGCTTTTGACCTGGTAGTACACACCGGTTATTTACCATCATCACCTGGCAGCACCAAGGAATACTGGGTGTATTATTACAACCAGGGCAGCGCGCCGGTTAACAACGTGGTGCTTACTTTTGTGCACGACCCCAACCTTACGCTTATATCTACAAATCCGCCTTTCAGCAGCTACGATGCCGCCACCTACACCATTACCTGGAACCTTGGTACCGTACCGGTTTCGCAATGGATAGTGTGGACTCAACAGGTTACTATGGAATTCAATGTTCCTTCTAACCTGCCATTGGGAACACTATTAACCGCCTACGATTCTATAACTCCGGTAGTTGGCGATTGCAACCCATCTAACAACGTCCAATTCCTGGCCGATGTAGTTTCAGGTTCGCATGACCCTAACGTGAAAGAGGTATCACCATCCGGCGACATTACTGATGCTGACTCAGTTTTGAATTATACTATCCGTTTCCAAAACACGGGCAATGCGCCAGCTACCAAAGTGGTGGTTATTGATACCTTGTCACCTTTGGTTAATCCTGCAAGTCTCGTAGTTGGGGCATCGAACTTCCCATATAAGTATACGCTATCGGGTAACGGCATTATAACTTTTACATTTGACCCCATCTATTTACCGGATAGTGCGCAAAGTGCCGATTCAAGTATTGGTTTTGTAAATTATTCCGTAAATGTAAGGAGTGGCAACCCCATCGGTACACAAATTAAAAATACCGCTTCAATTTATTTTGACCTGAATCCCGCGGTAGTTACCAATACCACAGTAAGCACCATATCCTTATCAACCACAGGCATCAGGAATATTACTGCCGGCGATATGAGTATAACCGTAAGCCCTAACCCGGTTCATGATAAATCGTTGTTCAGTATTGAAGGGGCCACCGGTGAAGTATTATTTGAAATTAATGATGTGGCCGGCCAGAAAATATTTGAAAAAACCACTACCGATCCTAACGTTGTTTTCGACAGCGGAACCTTTGCGCCGGGTATATACATCTATACCGCCCGCGATGCCAAAGGCAATACCTGCACCGGAAAAATTGTTATTGCCCATTAATATCTTTTGGTTGTTAATTGCAAAGCCCTGCTATGGAAAGATAGCGGGGCTTTTTTATGTAATTAAAAAATTCGTCATTGCAAGTAAGTACCCTTGTGGCAAAGGGAAAATGGGAGTGACGCAGAAAAACCCTTCTCAGCCCAGTCTCTTCCGAAGTTTGGGGGGCTCAGCGTTAAGGTAGACTGCCAATACGCAGAGTCCCCCATTCCGCAAAGCCGGAAAGGGGAGACTCTGCGAGGAAGGTCTTTGTTTCGTCCGACCGGTCATTCGGGCGGGCAATCCCAGAACTACTTGCGACCGGCTGCTACGCAACAACCACACTTCATCGCAGGGATTGCTTCGCGGAGTCCCGCAACTATTTTGCTAAAATATTAACAAATGCCCTTATGATGATTTTACCTTGAATGAATTGCCAAGTCATACAAAATATAAAATCAATTGTATGAAAAAGGCACTTTGGATATTTCCTGTTTGCGCATTGTCGCTTACAACCGCGTTCGGCCAGGACGATAGTTATTATCAGAATAACAACGCCAAGGGCGACAATAATTACAACACCGGCAGCCCCGGTATTCCGCCGGCTAACTATAATGCAAACATTGAGCAAAGTATTCCGCCAGCGGATTACAACGTCAAAATAAACGGCAATTATAATATTCAGCCCAATGCCCAGGCACCCGATAATGCTGCCGGCAATAGTACTGGCAACAGCGATAATAACAGCGCCAATAGCAACTATGGTAGCCAATCTGTCAATCCGCCTGCCGCCAATAACGGCAATAGCTATAATGATAACAACGCCGGTAACAATAACCAACCCGCTAACGAAAGCGCCAACACAGATAACGGAGATGATTATGCCAATTACCAGAACTTCCACAGCCAGTTAAACACTTATGGCAATTGGGTTAATTATCCGGGTTATGGTAACGTTTGGGTGCCTGACAATGTGCCATCAGATTTCTCTCCTTACGCAACTGCAGGCCACTGGATGTATACAACTTATGGCTGGAGCTGGGTATCGGATTATTCCTGGGGTGGTATTCCTTTCCACTATGGCCGCTGGTTCCGCGATAATGCCTATGGCTGGATGTGGATGCCCGGTTATCAATGGGCCTCTGCCTGGGTTACCTGGGGTAATTACAACAACTATTACTGCTGGGCTCCGCTTGCTCCTTACACCGGCTTCTCAGCTTACTACAGGCCCAATCCGTTTTGCTGGAACTTTTGCGACCGCGCCCACTTTTGCGATTTCCATTTAGGCCTTTATCGCGGCTTTTACGGACGTGGAGATTACAGGGGTATTGCAGCACATATCAATGTAATGGGCGAATCAAGGATGTATGGTGGCCATGCTTATTTCGCCGGCCCTAGAGTAGGGGAAGTTGAGCGTTCTGTTGGCCATAGTATTAGCCCATATAGTGCAAACCATGCCAATCAAAACATGGCGGCACATAATAACAGTGGCAGCCAATTCCATCAGCAGGCTAACGCGAACCAAAATCATGGTCAGAATTTTGCGAACCACAATAATAACGTGCAGAGCAACCATTTTGCCAATAACGATATGCAAAACCATGCTAAGGCGCAGCAATATAACCGGGGCAACAATAATACAGCCCGGGCTAATAACGGCGATCAGTACCAAAGATCAAACAACGGAGGCCAAAGCCAGGTACAGCAACACAGCCAGTATTCAGGCCAAAGCCATAGCGCGCAAAGTTACCGTGCGCCGCAAGCAAGTTACCAGCACAGTCAACCGGTGCAAAGGCAAAGTGAACGTAGCTTTGCATCAGCGCAGCGGTCATCATCTCATGGCTCATCAAGGTCTGGTGGTGGTGGTTCGCATGGGGGAAGAAGATAGATTTAAAAAGCCCACCGGTTAAACCGGTGGGCTTTTTTTGAGTACCGCTATCGCAAAATGATGAGGGTTTTTAATAAAAAAACTAGTTGCCCCACCCTTCAGGGTGGGGATCAAAGGCACCATCATCCATTCGAGGGCTTCAGCCCTTTACCCATAAATTTTAAAGGGCTGAAGCCCTCCTATAAGCAAATGACTTTGGTTATCCCTACCCTAAAGGGAAGGGCAACTGCTGCATGTAAATCCCGTCCCTACTGCGCCGATGCCCCCGCCTGGTCCTTTGCTTTCTGGTCCGCCTGCGCCTTTAACCCGTCAGCCTTCTTTTGTGCTTTCTCAGCCGCAGCTTGTTTGCGTTTATCCTGCTCTTGTTGAAATTTGGTTTCGCTTTGTTGTTTGGCCTGGCTGGCTGCGTCCTTCAGGTTTTGTTGTTCATCTGTGGCGTTTTGAATAGCCGTATCGTTTTCATCCGTCGCCTGGTGCACCGTTGCCTCGCCTGCCTTGCCGTGCATGCCAATTTTAAATTTGGTGCGCTTGCCTTTTGCAGTGGTGTCGCTACCGGCCGGGGCATCCATCATCATACTGTAATCTGATGAACTACTATCGCCTAAACTCTGCGAGCCGTAAACCATCAGGTTAATTTTGCCTACGTGCATATTAAAAGGCTCAACATACAAATTCCCATTGGCCACTTTAACAGTGGTAAAAAAATCTTTTGATTTCAGCATTTTCAATTCGCCTATTTTGGTGCGCTCTGCCAGGTTATCGGTGGTTTTGTTTGCTTTAAAATCCAGGTGGTGTATGTCAATCCTGCCATCGGCCACCATGGTTTTTAATTTGGGGCTCATCTCCTTATCCAACTCCGTCTTTACATTCAGCACCGTTGAAAGCACCCCGCGTACCGACCTTGCTATTGGCAGCGATGCCAGCAATTTTTCAAATCCAATAGCTGCCTTTTCAACATCAATCATATCCAGGTTCATTTTCATATCTACCTGGGGGTTTTCGGTGCGAAGGGTGGTATAGTCGCCATTCAGTGTTATGCCGCCGTCAAATACTTTACCGGTTAAGCCATTCAGCGTAATGGTTTCATTACGTACAATTATCTCGCCTTGCATGCTATCTATAACTATGTTGGTGTAATAAACTTTGCCGGCATAAGCATCAACCGTAAAATCAATGTTGGCAGGCACCTGCGCAGAGGTAGATGAAGGCTTCGGCGCAGCCTTTACAGCCGTGGCAGGTTTGGGTTCAGGTTTGGCTTTTGTTTCAGGCGCAATAGTGGTTTTTGCATTGGGGTCTGCTGCTAAAAACTCGTTCAGGTCAAGCACGTTGGCCTGCAATTTTAACTTGCCTTTTAAGGTGGCTTTGGTAAAAAGGTAATTCAATAAGTTGTCCACTTCGCCGGTAGCCGTAAAATCGCTTTTGCCAATTTGTGCCGAAAGGGCATCAAGGCTTACCAGCTCCGGTTTAAACGAAAGTTTAAGGGTATTTATCTGTACCGCTTCAGGCAGGTCTTTACTTACATATTTTACATTGCTTACGTCAATAGTACCCTGTGCATCAAAATCCTGGTATTGTTGCTTTTCAATAGCGCTTAGTTTTCCTTTGGCACTTACATCTATATTTACATTGCCGGTTAATTCATCTCCCTTTAACGGATAGTAAGTCTTTACGCCCCCTAAGTCAATTTTAGCGGTTACTGCGGCTTCAATTTCAGGGTCAAGTACCGGGTTTGTAATGTGCAGGTGCATCTTTAAAGGGTCGCCGGCCAGGTTTGCTTCAAATTTATCTACATCAACCACTGTGTTATCGAGGCTGCCACCCGGGTTTTTAGCATTAATATCAATGTTTATACCGCTAACGCCTGCAGGTAAATCAGGGTATTGAAAGGTTCCATTGTCTACCTTCAGGCTTACGCCAAAAGCCGGATAACTGACCCCGTTATATTTGCCCTTTACATAGCCCGCTAAAGCAAGGCTGCCTGTTGTTTTTACCTTTTTAAAGTCCTCGCTGTAAACGGCAGGTATCAGCGAAATCAGGTGCCTGAAATCGGGTTCATTCACTTTTAGCATAAGGTCGCTGGTAATGTTTTTTGAGTTTACCATTACCACATTGCCATCCACGCCCAGCGATAAATCGTTTAACTGAATACTGTTCTTTTTAAGTGTGTACTTACCTTTGGCCTGGTCAATATCCATAGTAACATTTAATGCTACTTTCACTTTATTCAAATAGGTCACTTTGCCATCTTTCACAATCACCGATGCCGCCGTTCCTTTATCGGTAAGCACAAATTCATTTTTGGCAAGGTTCCCCGAAAATTTATTGGTAAAATCATCCAGCTCGGCATAAAGGCCGTCTTCCTTATCGTCGTAAATGATGTAAGCATTTTTGATAGAAAATTTCTTCAGGCTAACGCTGTAACCAGGGCCTTTAGAAGTATCAACCGGTGCTTTTACGCTATCGGGCCGCATAATATTATAATTGGCGCTGCCATCCTTCAACACCCTTACATGAATGTAGGGTTTGGTAATAACAATAGCGCTTACATCAATATGCCTGCCGTTCAATAATTTAACCGGGTTAATGCCTATTACCACTTCGCCTATCTGCGCCAAAGTGTCCCCCTTAAAGGGGGTATCATTTACCACCACCAGGTTTTTCATATACAAACTAATATTCGGAAAATCCTTAAATGCCGAAACGCCCATATCGCTCCAGTCTACCTTAGCAGTTAGCTGCCGGTTTATTTCCTGGCGCGCAATCTGCATCAGCTTATCTTTAAATATCAAAGGCGCCAGTGCCAGTATGCCAATAAAAAACACAATAAAAACAATCAGCCCTATAAATATCTTCTTCAACATATCTTATAAATTTACTTGCATCAATATTAGGAAAAATGGGACAGAAAACTGATTTCATTTTTATTAGTGGATGCCTTACATAAATTCGGGATTGCTTCGCAAAGCCTCGCAATGAGGGTGCATATCAAATTGTTGTTCGATAGACAAGTGGTTGGCTGGGACGCCAAACCACGAGGACTCCCGGTTTGGCGTCCCCGCCATAGGTGTTCGGAAGATTGAAATTTCATTAATGGCTAAAGCCAAGTCCAGTCCCCATCATCCCCGACTTAAAAGTCGGGGCAATATTTTTGGGGTGCAAACCAAATTGTCG
>PMXD01000363.1 GCA_003165895.1 Bacteroidota bacterium
CGGCGGAAGACCTGGAACAACGCGGGAGTAGCGGAGTCCTTTGCTTAAAGCTGAATTAATATTTCCTGTTCAAGCACCTTTTTATGAGCGTGCAATAAAGACAGTAAGGCTTTAATGTTTTTCTCCTCTATCAGTTCAGGGTTTGGGCCGCGTTTAAATTGTTTGTTGTAAAGTGCGGCATTGCCGTAAGCGGAGAGTAGTTGCGCCAGGTTATCGGGAATAAAGAAGGAGGCTTTATTGCCTAAATGCTTTTTGTATTCGTTTAAATAAATGTTGACGCCTTCGAAGTCGAAATCGCCGAAGTGGAGGTAGGGGTTAGGGAGGTTGATGAGCCATTTTACCAGGTCTTTGCTTTGCGGGTAACGCGATACAAACAGGGGCTGGATGTTTTTAAAATATGATTGTTGTTTTTCAATGTGCCTGAAGTTTTCGGGATTTTCTATGCCCACAATTGTTACCTGTGGCGGCGGAATAAAATTTTCGAAATCGTAAATAAAAGCAAAAGTGCCGGTGGCGGGATTTATTACCAGTGGCTGGTTATTTAAAGTGGACCGGATTGGTGCATAGCAGTTTACCAGGAAACCTTTAAATGTTCGTATTGATTTGAATTTAGAATCGGAGGCAATTTCAATAGCCTGGCTGCGGGATAATTCCTCATTACTATAACCTGTGATGTAATCGGAGAGATCAGCGATGCCAAAGTGGTTTTGAACGTAGCCGGTCAATGCGTTAACATCATTGACATATAACGCAGATTTAGTGCGTCCCTGCAATTTTCGCAATATGATTCCTTCTGAAATCATGCCATCAATCAGCGGGCCTTTTAGCTGACTCTGCGGGATGGTTTCACCCTGTGTCAGTGCTTTTAGTGCCAGTGCTATTTTGAGGGGTAATTTCATGCGTGGTTGGTAAGGATACGTTTTACACGGGTAAAACTTTTATCGTCTTTTTCTAACTTGTATATGTGCTTATAGTTAACTGCGTTGTTTTCGGTGGGTGAACCGTTGATAAGGTAAATGTTTCTGTCGTTAGCAAACTGCAATATGCCTTTTACGTTGTTGGGGTGCAGCTTACCTATTTCATCCATCATGCAATGCAGGCGGAAATCTTTAAAGCGCTTGGAGGCGCCTTCTTTAAATACATTCAGCAGCATAATGTTTACCATGGCCTTTACCAATATGTCAGTACCCTCTGAACCCACGTTCGATAGTTTTTCAACCCAGCCGGTATCGTTCTGATTTTCTACCACGCGGAATTTCAACTCAAATGAATCGGAAAGGGAAATATGGTCGCGCTTAAAATCTGTTATTTCTTTCAGTAACTGTTTCAGCAATTCTGTTGCCTGCTTGTTTTTCGACTCCTGTCCATCGGAAGTAAACAGGTTAGATGCGCCGAGGTCGAAACTGTGTTCGTCATTAAAGGTTTTTATTTTGATGAGTAGCTGGACAATTTTATTGGCGCTCTCATCAATGTTCAATTCTATCTTTTTGATAGCGCCCACAAAATTTTTGCGCTCAAAATCATTGTTTATTTGAGTGATGATTTTCTTTATCTCGCCGGATTTGGATACCAGGTTGGTGGTTTCGTGCCCGATAGAACGAATTACACTGGCGTATTGCTCGTTGGTGCGTTTTTCGTACTCCGATATTTTCGCCTCTTCCATAAAATTCCGCAGTTCATCGGCAAACTGGAGGAATTGCTCTGTTTCGGTAAAAATGGTTTTGAATTTGAAGATGTTTTGTGCCGAGAAGTAACTGGTAAATTTATTGATGGCCGCTTTTAAATCTGCCAGCCTGTTACTACTGGTGGCATGGCTTTGTATCAGCTCCATGATTAATTCAGAAGCTGATTTGGTTGTTTTGTTCTTCTCCTTCACTTCCTTGTGGGTATCAGGAATCAACATCCACGAATCGGTAAGCGTAAACTTATCAAAGGCATCTACATCGCGTTTTATTTCTTCAAGCTTTTGCTCAATGCCTTTTATAGTGTCGTTAACCGTTTTTAATGACTTCTGAATTTCATCTTTGCGGGCCTGATATTTTTGTGTTTCAATGGCCAGCTGCTGCTCCAGCAATTGTTTTTGCGTTTTATTTTCTTCTACCTTATCAAAAAGTTCACGTTTGTCTTTTTGATACTCGGCTACCTTATCCCTGTTTTTGTCTATAAAAACCAGTTCTTCTTTTATAGTGGCCAGATGTTGGTTAACGGCGTCTATTCTTTTAGTATCAGCCCCTTTTTCAGATAGCTCGCTTTTTTGCTTGTTGAGCAAATTGGTTTTGTTTTCCTGGTGACTGGTGATTTTTTCGAGTATGGCGGAATCAATAAGTGCCAACGCTTCGGTAAGCACCAATCGCTCAACCTTTATCCGGTTATCAGTTTCCTTCTCTTTGGCCTTTATCTTTTTCTTTTGCTCTTCCTCAACTTTTACAAGTTCTGCTTTTGCTTCGCCTTCGTTCTTTTCGGCTTTGTGAATGGATACGTCTATATCTGCCAGTGCCTGTTGCTTCTCGGCTTTTCCACGGGCTAAGTAATCACTTAAAGAAAGGGTGGTTTGATTAATGTGGTTGTGGGTAACGCTGTGGAAGTATTCCTGTTCCTGTATGGTATCTTTAGTTTGATTGATTTTGGACTGATACTTCTTTCTCAGTTTTTCGCCTTCGGCAGCATGGTTATCAATCAGTTCATTTTGTTCTTTTCGTAGCTTATCAACCTGTTTGGCCAAGGCAGCTTTTTCATCTTCATAATCGGCAAACGTTTTTACCTTTTTGTTGATTTGGTTAAGGTTTAGTGTTATACCATATAGCGAACCTTCTGTTTTTTTCGATAATTCCGGCGATAAATTATTTTGAAACAGCAATTCCTCATCTATCACCTTACCAATGGTATCAGCCCATTTCGGGTGTTGTTCATCCAGCCAGCCGTACAAAGAATTTTTGTTGTTGGCAATTTTAGTTTCGATGACGGCAATAGCGGCGAGGTGAGTTTTTATTTTTTCATCCAGTTTCTCATTCTGCGCCTGGAAGGTTTCCTGCTTTCTTTCAATCTCACTATTCCATTGCTTTTGCAGCATTTCAATTTCGGCCTTCAGCAGTTTTATCTGGCTGGTGGCTTTTAAAAGGTTGGTGTTATGTTCCCGTAAATCGTTGTTCAGGTTTTCAAGCTCCTCATCGAAATACCGGCGGTGTTTAGTACCTTCTTTATTTATTTTTAAAGCCTGCGTTTCCTCATTCCTGGCGGTAACCTGCTCTTTGGCAGCTTGTACCTCAACTTTAAACTGCTCGCTGATTTCATGTACTTGCTTATCGCTTAGAAGCCTTAAATCGTTTTGAAAGTTTTGAAAAGCATTATTCAGCTCAATCTTTTCATTGCCCCTGGTGTTTTTGTAATCTACCAACTGGCTTTCAATTTCTTTAATTAAAGCCTCGTATTTTTTAGTGATGTCTTTATACTGCGCCGATAAAATTTCGCGCTCCGCCAGCAGGTTTTTTTCTTCTGCTTCGTGTTCGTTTTTTTTAGCTACGCGGGCTATAATGTTTTTGATGTTGATGCGCTCGTATTCATCCGCCCTCTTTTTGGCGGTTTTCAAGTCGTTATCAAATATGCTTATCTTATTACGTTTCTCGGTTTCTTTTTCCTGGTAGGCTATAAGGGCTTTGTCCAGCTTTTCAATAATCAGTTGTTTGGCTTCTTCTTCTTTATCCAGTTTATCTTTCAGCTTTGGCTGGTTATCCAAATCATGCTGATGGGCCCAGGCCAGGTACCCGGTAAGGGTAATTTTTTCGCGTTCCAGTGTTTTATACTGGCTTAGTAACAGGGCTACCGTATCGGCCTGCTTGGTTACAGAAGGCAGTTTAAATTGCTTAATGTCGTTAAGCTGCGTTTCAAATCCTTTTAAGTGGTGCGTGTAGTTGTTCAGCTCAATTTGTATGTCCTCTTCGTTGAGCGACATGATGATGGTTTGCTTAATGAACTCTGCATCCAATTTTGAGTTAAGCAATACGTTTTGTATGGTGCGCGGTATGTTCTGATACTGTTTGCTTTCTAATAACGCATATTTTTTAAGCGCATTATTTTTGCCATCGGTATTGCCGTACAGAATGTCTTTATACTCTTCGTAGCGGTCAATTTTGTTGGAGTATTTTATTTTTCCGGCATCCAGTATAGCGCGGGTTTGGTCCCAACTATCAAAAACACTTTGGTCGGGGCCTACGAAATATTTTTGCTGGTAAGCGCCATCAAAAAACCTGAAAGAGACCCTGCCCTGAGATTTAAACGATAGGATGCAAAAAGGGCCTGCTTCGGTATTTACTTCGTATACCACGTAAGAGTTGGCATAAGGAAAATAATATTCGGCATAGTTTTTCTTTTCCTTTGCTATGCCCAGCTTTTGGGTATCGGCATTGTAGAAAAACAGGATGGACCTGAGTAAAGTACTTTTACCCACGCCCTGCGTACCTATTAAATGCACATTGCCATCCAGGTTCACTTCGGCGTACTTAATGGTAGCGCTATTTATAAAAACAACTTTATTGAGGTATCTCATTTTGAACTTCTTCGGGTATATTAATCTTTAAAATCAACTGCTCCAGGTAGTGAAACGATGAAAGGACTTTGTACTGGCTTGATATTTCGTTTTCAAGCTCAACAAATCCTTCGCGCGTTAGCATATCCAGCATTTTTTGTGTGCTTGCGGCTATGGTGTCTTCTTTGGTATATCTTCTTAATCCGTCAGTTTTGTTTTTCAATACGGCGTCAATCTGCACGCGCACTAAAATATCAGAAGGTGTAAAGCGGAAGCCGGCGGCAAATGCGCTGTCGAAGGTTTTTAAAAAGTCGAGGATATCAATCCATTTGTAAGCGGCTTCAATTTTCTTTTCCAGGTCGGCTTTCAACTCACGGGGGCGGGAGAAGTAATAATATTCATCTCCTTTTTCCAATGTGAAATTTATAGCCTCGAAATAGTCGTGCAGCAATTCAAAGTTATCGTCAATTACATCGTATAAACGCCTGACTGTATCAGCCGAGTGATTAGAGCAGATGAATTGGCCCCTGCTGAGCAAATCGAATATATCACCTGTTTGTTTTGGAATTTCCATAGTTTATTTTGGATATACAATTGCGTATTCGAATGATTCATACTGCTGAAAACTATCTCTTACATCCAACTCGTTTTCGTAGATAGATACAGTCTGGCAAAAGATGGTCAGCTTTTCTTCAAAGCTTACTTCGCGCTGATACCGGTAATTCATTATAAAATCGAAAAGGTGATTGCCCGATGCATTGAAGCTGTTATACAATTCATTCAGGTTAATAAAAACTTCCACTTCAGAGCTAACTTCAAGGTGGCCGGTTTCAAGCGCAGCGGCAACGGGTAAACGCAGTTTCTTTCCGCCTTTAAGCTGCTTACTAACTTTTATAATGCTATCGTATGAGGCATCAGTGTGCAACTGCTCTAATGACAGTTTAAGCGGGTAGGCCGGGCGGTTCTCGAAAAATACGTTGCGTGTTTGGCCGATAACATCCACAAAATTGGTTTTGCCTTTCAGTTCAAACTGGTCTTTTAAATATTTAACCTGCCTTAGCTGCTCCAGTAATTTGCTTTGAAATTTTATCTGGTTCAAAAACTCAATAATCTGTTTCTGAATTTCAATCAGGTTATGCCGGCTATCCATTAGCTGCAACCTCAGTACGTTGGTTATCTGCTTTAATTCTTCATCAACGGCGGTACGGAAAAAAGTGAGTTCATCGGCTGATACCAGTTGATCGGTTTGTTCTATCAGCGAACTTATATCCTGTCTTTTGCGGTCGTAGTTTTCGAGCTTGGCGATTTTTATTTTATAGCTGGGCTCGGTTTTAAAGGTGTTATCAATGTTGCGGTTCAGGTCAACGATATTGCGCAGGGTTATGCGGCCTATTTTACGCAGCGAGGATTTGATGGATTTAAGATAGGTGTATTGGCGGGTGTCGCTGGTTTCCTGTAAATAGTAATTGATGTTCTGCTTTATCTCCTTAATGTTCTCGTTAATGTAGCTGGTGTTAATCTCTTCATTCACCTGCAGTATCTGTTCGAAAAAATCAAGGTATTGCTCATCTATATCCAGGTATAAACCATTTTGCCTGATAATTCCTTTGCTTTTTAGTGTTTCAATAGCGTCCTCATCCAACAACTCCAGCGCCTGTTCAAATTTGTACGCAAATAGTTTGCGTTTTTCAAACATCTCCGTCAGCAGGTCTTTCGACCTGTAAAGGGTATTAATGAGCTCTTTTACAGAGTGAACTGCTAACATTTAGCCGGAAGTTAAAATTTAGTTTGGAGGGCGAAAATATACAAAGCGGAGTAAATGGGGATAGTATCTTTTGCACCTGGTTTTATCGGGCAAATATCATTGTTTGGGGGTTGATTTTGAGTGGGTTAGGACTAACGAGTGGTCAGCAGGCATTATCAGGCTTTTTCGCAAAATGGTCGGCAGCCAACTCACCCCTCCCGCTGAAGCAGCGGGACAAGTTGTCCTTTGGACATCCCCTCTCTTTGAAAAAAAGAGAGAGGAGATACGGCGATTTATGAGACTTGCGTTATTTATGGTTGCAAGTCGGCCGCCTGTGGCGGAAGACTTGCAATAACGGCCAAATACCTTTGTCTGAACCTTGATTTTCGTGATTTTAGGATTAAAGGCATGATTAAATGCCAAGCGCATACTTTATGGCCAGGGGAATGATTTAGTTTCATAAATCGTGGTTGCGGCGGTTACATTAGGCCTGGTTCAGAGACGCAAAATCTTGCGTCTCTACGGATGGAAAACAAAAAAGCCCTTCCGCATTTGCGAAAGGGCTTTTTTATTTTTTAGGTTTTAAATCCTACTGCGGTTGTCCGGCGCCGGGGCGGCCCTGGCCGGGTTGGGCGCGGAAAAATGCTACGCGGTATTCGTTAAAATCTTTTTCAATTTTTGCGGCAAACGCCGGGTCGTCGTATTTTTTGGCGGCCATGTTCAGCTCCTGCATGGTATACAATTGCTCCCTTACTTCGTGGCGTTCGGTGAAGTAGCCTTGCTCTAACTGGCTGTAGTAGGCCATGTCACCGCTTTCGCGGGCATCGTTCATTACGTACTCATAAACTATTTTATAATAGTCCAGTTCGTCTTTAGCCTTAGCCATCATTTCAAGCAACAGCTTGTGGCCTTTTTCTTTTTCGCCGGCGCGGTAGTAACATTCAGGATAAGAATAATCAAATACTGAGTGCGGAACCCTGTCGGCAGGTAGTTCTTCAAGCGAGTAATCAATTACGCCTCCGGCTTTTACGCGGTCTTCTTTGGCTGTGGCAGAATCGCCCATGGCCGCTTCGCGGTCGGCTTTATCCAGTATGGTTTCGGCCAGGTGGCCCAGGTTGCCGCGCAAGTTTACGGTCATACGCAGGATGTTTTCATCCAGGTAAACATTTTTGTTTTCCTTAATGCCACCAAACCTGAATTTGTGCATCATGTTATCGTACATAGCATCCAAACGCACCGGTGCGCTGTAAGGCGAGCCGGTAGGGTTCAGCTTAGGAACGATGCGATAGGTAAGGCCTTCCAGCTGGAAGTATTTACTCATACCCAGGTATGCTTCAGATGGAACTGAAACCGCAAAATAAATAGGGCGGTCCATCAGGTTATTGGCAACGATATCCAGCGTTATCAGGTCGTTTTTCAACAGCCTGCCATTGTCAATAGTCCAATCCATGCGGGTTACTAATTTATCATGGTCAGCCGGGTCAACCATATTTAGTTTTGCCGCAAGTGCGGTATCAATGTCAATGTAAAAATGGCGGGTAGGTAAAAAGTTTTCCTTTTCGCCGTTCTGATACATAACCTTTGCGCGGTCGTCATCGCTGGCAATAAATTTCATTACCCTCTTCAGGTCAATGGCTGCACCTTCAGGCACCGATGGGTCAGATTTGTAACTAACCATATCGCGCTTGCTGCCTTCCAGTTGTTCTTTTGTAAAGGTCAGTTTTAAAGGTTCAGCGTCGTTCATTTTATAACGTAACTGGTCGATATACCAGTCAACCCCTGCCAGCGACAGGTTGATGATACGGATATCCTGCCTGATACCTTCAACCTCCTGGGCGTACCACAAAGGATAAGTGTCGTTATCGCCCTCAGTAAATAAAATGGCATTGGGGGCACACGATTGCAGGTAATCAATAGCGCAATCGCGCGAAGTGTAGCGTGCGTTGCGGTTGTGGTCGTCCCATCCCTGGCTGCCCATCAGAAACGGAGCAGCAGCACATAAAAGCACTACGCCAATGGAGGCGGGTACTTCGGGAAACTTAAAGCGCTTAACCAGCAACTGTATAAATGCAATAACCCCGAATCCCAGCCATATAGTATACACGGCATACGAGCAGGCGGTGGAGTAATCACGTTCGCGCGGCTCAATAGGCGGTTCGTTCTGGAATATAATTTGTGCAAGGCCTGTGGTGAAGAAGAAAACACCAATCAGCCAGAAAGTTTTTTCGTCTTTAAAGAAAGTAAAAATAAGGCCTGCCAAACCCAATATGAATGGTATCATATAGAACTTGTTACGGGCTTTATTGTGCAACTGACTTTGCGGTAAATGATTCTGTGGCCAGTCGGGTGTAAAGAAGCGGTGGCTGTTATCAATAAAAGGTATGCCCGATATCCAGCGGCCGTTATCATTGGCGTAGGTACCTTGTATATCATCCTGGCGGCCGGTAAAATTCCACATAAAGTAGCGGAAGTACATAAAACCCACCTGGTATTTAAAGAAGAACCTGATATTATCGCCCCAGCTTATTTTATCTTTTACAAAGTAATCGCTGCCGCCTTTTTTGTTAAGCGATGCGGCATAATCATCAGCCTGCTTTTTTTGAGAAGGCGGAAAGGTTTGCACCACATCGCGGCTTTCGCGGTTTACTACATTATACTCAGGGTTAAGCCAGGCGCGGTAGGCTTCTATTTTGCCACCTTCCTGCCAGAAACCCAAACGGGGGAAAAACATTTTTACCTCATCGCGGAAAGTATAATCTCCCTGCTTAGGGCCTTCATCAATATATTTCCCACCTTTCTGATCCTTAGTCCAGCGTTCTCCCGAATTGGTGTAACCGGTAATATCGGCACGCTGGTCTATATTATATGCCGGCCCGAATAATAATGGCCTTGAGCCGTACTGGTCGCGGTCTACATACGATTTTAAAGTGAAAGGGTCGGTAGGCCGGTTCATGTTTATAGGCGGGTTAGCAATTGCACGGATAGGTACCATTAAGTAAGAAGAGTATCCGATGTATGAGAATGCAATGCCTAACACTGCCAGGTTAAAATACCTGCGGACTTCGTATCCATAATGTTCAGCCAGAAATAAGCCTATAGGGAAAAGCAGGCGCACAAATTTTGCCGCTATGTCATCTTCAATAAAAAATCCGATGATTACATAAGCTATACTAACCCCCATGGCAATGTAGTAATCGCGCTTGTTGCCGGTGTGCGTATAACGCAGCACTACAATAAGTACCGTAGCAATAAACAACGCACCGAAAAGCACGCCGCTGTTAAACGGCAGGCCAAAGCTGTTTACAAACCAAAGATCCATACCTGCGAAATATGATAAAGTATAAGAGATGATATACTTCATATAAAGCCCGATAAGGAAGAAGCCTATGGCAACGGCCCCAATCCATCCAAGAACCGTGGTGTTTTTGAATTTTTTGTAATAGAAAATGACCGCAAGTGCCGGAATGCCCAAAAGGGCCAATAAGTGCGAGCCAATTGAAACGCCCGTTATGTAAGCAATTAATACCAGCCAGTGGTCGGCACGCGGGCTGTCATCATCATACCATTTAAGCATGGCCCAAACGTTAAAGGAAAGGAAGAACTGCGAACTGGTAAATACGATATACTCAACTGCGCTGAACCATTGCGAATCAAGAAAAGTGCATGAAGTGGCAGCAATTACACCGGCACCTAATACACTGATGATTTGGCCTGTTGTATACCCGCCACCTTTAAAAACAAATTTTCCGGTGAGCGAAGTGGTTATCCAGAATGTGAACATTACCGTTCCGGATGCTGCAAGTGCGCTTAAAAGGTTACATGCCATGGCTACATGGTTTGAACCGGGGCCGCCGGCCACAGTTGCATCAGCGCCCGTAAAAAGGGAAAATATCCTTCCCATTAACAGGAAGAGGGGAAAGCCCGGCGGGTGGGCTATTTCCAGTTTAAAGGCACTTGGTACGAATTCGCCGCAATCCCAAAAGCTGCCGCTTTTTTCCATGGTCATTATGTAAACTACTGCGGCAAAAAGAAAGCAGGCTACACCTAAAATGTTGTTCCACAACTTATATTTCTTCATTCAACTTGTTTTTGAGTGGGGATAAAAATAGATTTTTTGGCGAATAAGCAGCAAACGTTGGTGCAGATTCTTCATTGTTTTATAATTAGTTAATGATATTATTGGCTAACGGCCCATGGTGGCGGGGTTGCCTGCGGGTGGTATTTTCTTATCGGAATTTAACGAACCGGGGATTTTATGCGGGGATAAAACAGGTGTTTAATTTTCTTTTTATTAATGATGAATCAGGCATGACAAAAGCCTGGTAGCCCATGTTTTACCATCTACGCCTTACCCAAATTTTAAGCTTGGTCTGCTAACAGTCTGGTCAGTTTCATCGCTAACATACATGTGTTGTTAAGCCCATGGAATATGATGCATTTACCAAAGCCATTGGCGATTTAGGTTGTTACCGGATGCTTTTGAACGAAGGCGCGGTGCTGCTGATGATGGCCAGGGAAAGGATGGTAAACCCCGATTAAAGGCTACAAATACCTGTATAAACCGCAGTTTTAGCCAAAGGAGTGCCCGGTAAAAAGGTACTTTCTTTCGAAAAAGCGAAAACAGACTTGCAAAAGTTTTAAGGATGTTTAATTTTGCACCCTCTTTACCAACTTTAGTCCCGATAACTATCGGGAGGTAACAGATTGGCCCATCGTCTAATGGCAGGACTACAGATTTTGGTTCTGTGTGTGTTGGTTCGAATCCAGCTGGGCCAACATTCTCCGGCTTCGCTCAGAATGACAGCGTTGCTAAATAGAAATCCGCTTTCCAGAAAGGAAGCGGATTTTTTGTTGGTAGAAATTCAAACGCTTTTGTTAAGCATAAGCAATAGTTTCACGTATGGAAGCCTTCTTGCTTGCTTTTATACCCTTCGCTTTTAATTCTTCGTTATGTTTCTTCTTCACCAAATCAATCTCATATTTTATTTGCAGGTTCATCCATGTTTCCGCGCTTATACCAAATACCTTTTCTAACTTAATAGCTAAGGCTACTGTTATGCCGCGCTTTCCATGAACCACCAAATTGATTTCGGTTTTAGACAAGCCAAGCTCATTAGCAAGGTCAACCTGTTTTAGCCCTCTTGCGTCCATTTCTTCGTTCAAAAATTCGCCCGGGTGGAATACATCTCCCGGCACTAAATTATGTGCTGCTGTTTTCTTTTCCTTACTCATAATGCTTCGATATTTCATTTACTAATAATACTTGCACTTTATTCTCATCCAGAGGTGTTATAATAAGCCTGTACTGGTCATTTAGCCGTAACGAACACTGCCCTTTCCTCTCACCCTTTAGGAACTCAAAATTCAATCCCTTAAACGGACGCAACTCTTCCAGTTTCTGAATAGCAATCAAAAGTTGTATCCGCTTCTTATATTGCTTTATAACCTCCTGCGGTATTTTACGCTTGCCACGGATTTCCAAAAGCGGGGTTTCGTATAGTTCCTGCAGTTCTGCTGTGTCAAAATATACTATCATATTCAACGCAAAGGTAAATAAAAAGTTTACAAATACGCAAACTTTTTATTTAAATGGAAGGTAAGCCGAATGGGGCTACGGGCATATTTGAACTTAGTTGTAAGCTACGCTCAAATGGGGGTTAGTAACAGATTGGCCCATCGTCTAATGGCAGGACTACAGATTTTGGTTCTGTGTGTGTTGGTTCGAATCCAGCTGGGCCAACGATAACAAAGCCCTTTGCATTTGCAGAGGGTTTTGTTTTTAGATATTTGAAGGCTATCCTTATCTTTCCGGTATGAATATCCAGAAGCTATACAGAGCAGTTTCACAAGTTGAGTATGACGATTGGCTGGGCAATGGCTTTCAGACTTCCAATAATACCTTAGAAGTAAAACAATTTTTTAGAAGCCGAAGGGCTGTTGATGATTTCATTAAACAGTCAAAAAAATTATTTACGCCGCCGTATATCTTCATTATTGAGGTTCAGGTTCCCCGAAGTTCTTTAGATCTACTAGGTGTAGACTTCATTGAATTAGATACTCATGAAGCTGTTTCAGTAGATGAGGCGCTATTGCCTGAGTTTAATAATTGTATTACCTTTACGATCAGATATGACATTTGAAGTAGCATATAATTTTCAGGCCAAAATCACTTTATTCGCCACCCAAAGTGGTGGACGCAAGAAATCTATTTTTTCTGGTTACAAACCTTCGTTTGTCTTTAATTCTCAAAAGCAATATTGTGGAGAGATTAAACTTTTAGATAAAGAAGAATTGCGTCCGGGAGAAACATCTTTAGCTAGAATAAAACTATTGCCAGCCCGTACTATTAGTGGTAATATCCATATCAATACTGCTTTCACTTTGGTAGAAGGCAATAAGGAAATAGGCAGAGGGGTAATCGTCAAAGAGATATCCAAAAAGGAAACTACGGTTTAATATTCAAGGCCTTTGGATTCGAATCTATTTTGTCAATCCAGCTTGGGTCCGCAAGATAACGTATCGGAAGTCTTGCAATGCAAGGCTTTCGTTGTTTTGTGGGTAAATTGCCTGGATCCAGTGCCTTCAACTTTTCGATGGTGGGCAGGTGCTCGGCCTTCACCACCGCTTCAAGCTGGGTGATGTAGTCGGGCTTAGAACGCGCACCGGAAATTTGCGTTGCTTTTCAGGGCAGCTATTACATAATAATGTGGGGATTATAAAGTATAAGGATTCAAAATTTCCAGACCTGATATGTTTTTAAAATCAGATGTGTTACGGGTAATTAATTTCATGCCATTAGCCAGAGCGGTTGCGGCTAAGATGGCATCAGGCAGTTTTATTTTCTGTGCCCGCCGTATGGATATTGTTAAATCAACTACCCCGGCTGTTAAATCAAGAATAGAAGCATCATCCATAAAATCAGTAAGTAGTAAAGTATGTTCAGGGGTGGTGTTAAATCCCAATACCTCAATTTTGGTTATAATGGAAATGTTAGGAATTGAATTAACCACCTTATTCATAAAATCCATGCCGTTCGCAGGCATCTTTCGGGCAAGGTAATCAATAACCGTGTATCTGTCAAATATCTTATTTCTCCCATTCTTCACGGCTTTGCGACACATATTTTTGAAGTTCTTCTGCTACATCCGAAGGCAGTTTGCCGGCATATTTATCTGAAAGGTTTTTGGCAGAACCAAAATTTTGTTTCAGCACTTTGATTAATTTCAGTTCTTCCAGTTCATGCAGAAGCCTGAAAGCTTTTTGATTTGTAAGTTGTATGAGCATCGTATCCATAAAAAATAGTTCAATTGCTGTAAAAATAATAAATAATCGGCGAACGACGTAAACTACGTAGTTGCCTGTTTAAAGAACAATCTGAACACCACGCCCACCACCTCGGCCTCGCTGTTGAAGTAGTGCTCCGGCTTCACTATATCGTGCGGGTCCAGTGACCTCAACTTTTCGATGGCGGGCAGGTGCTTGGGCTTCACTACCGCTTCAAGCTGGCTGATGTAGCCTGGGTATCTGATTACGAATTCGATTGCGTCCACACAGCATTGGGCAGCAGACGGATCAGTTGGGGGCTAAACGAATACAGTAGCCAGAGGCTACAAAACATAGTAGAGCGAAGCGAGACGCATTCGCTCAAAGCAAGCTACGCCGAAATGGGAGGGGAGGAGTTTTGCAGAATATTTTTAATAACTTTGTGATATGCTTTATACACAAAAACAGCTGCTGAATAAATTGCGGGAACTAAAACCCATGCTTAATGAAAAGTATGGCATAAAGCGGATTGGCGTGTTTGGTTCTTACGCTACCAATGTGCAACATGCCAAAAGCGATGTTGATTTGCTGTTAGAGTTTTCTAAGCCCCTCGGCTGGACCTATTTTGAACTACCCGCTATTTTACGTACGCTGTTAAAAGTAAAAGTGGATGTAACAACAAAAGATGCTATTAAGCCCCGGATGCGTGATACTATTTTAAGCCAAACCATATACGTTGACTAAGCATAACAAAAGAAGTGAAGCGCTTTTTATTGAGGATATGATAATTGGAGCGGAGAATGTTCTTGAGTTTTGCCATCAGCTTTCTTTCCACGATTTTGAGGACGATTATAAAACTTCCTCCGCAGTGCTTTATAATTTGCAAATAATAGGAGAAGGCGCAAGTAAGGTAGGTTTGAAAACCAGAAGAAAACACCCTGAGATTAATTGGAGGGCCATGAAAGCATTCAGAAACTATGTTGCCCATGAATATTTTGGAATCAGCTTAAAAGAAGTTTGGGCAGTAATTCAAAAGAATATTCCTGAAGACATGAAGAACCTTCGATTAATTTTAATAGAAATAGAAACAGCGGAAAGTAAGGGTAAACGGAAATAATCCAGTAATGGATTTTGGTTCTGTGTGTTGGTTCGAATCCAGCTGGGCCAACGATGAACGTCACGAAAGGCTTGCCCAGCAAGGCTTTCGTTGTTTTATGGGCAAACCGTCGAGTTGTGCAGCGATTTTCATCGGATGCCTCAGTAATCATTTGCTTATCTGCCGCAGGAACATCCTGAACACCACACCCACCGCCTCGGCCTCGCTGTTGAAGTAGTGCTCGGGCCTCACGACGTCGTGAGGGTCCAGTGCCCTCAACTTTTCGATGGCAGGCAGGTGCTCGAGCTTCACCACTGCTTCAAGCTGGCTGATGTAGCCGGGGTATCTGATAACAAATTCTGACCTCAATAATGCTTTATTTTTTATATCCGATAGGTTTTCTTCCTTTCCAGTCATCAGTATTTTCTTTTTCCTGTAACAGCAGGTCGAGGGCGTCATATACATCAGCAAATTTCTTGTTGTATTTGCGTTCAAGTTTTCCGATTTTTTCAGCTAATTCTTTGTAAGTAAGCGCTAATTGCCGGAGCATAACAAAAGCCCGGACTATCGAAATATTAACCTGAATAGCTTTGGGGCTATTCAACACACTTGCAAGCATGGCCACACCTTGTTCGGTAAAAGCAAAGGGCAAATAACGCGTGCCCCCTCTTTTGTTTGAGGTCACAATTTGTGACCTCAAACTTTCTAAGGTCACAATTTGTGACTTTAGAAAATTGTATTCGTCGCGGGTAAGCTCAAACATAAAATCAGAAGGGAAACGGTTCAGATTACGCCTTACTGCTTGCTTTAATACTTTCGTTTCCGTTTCATATAGTTCGGCAAGGTCAAAGTCGAGCATCACTTTTTGTCCTCGTATTTCGTAAATTCTTTTTTGAATAACCTGAAGTTGCATATTGAATAGACGTTTGAATGTAAGGATAATAAATAATCAGTGAAACCGGAAAATATTGATATTCCATTTCTCGAAGAACAGCCTGAACACGACGCCCACCGCCACCGCCTCACTGTTGAAGTAGTGCTCCGGCTTCACTATATCGTGCGGGTCCAGTGCCCTCAGCTTTTTGATGGCTGGCAGGTGCTCGGGCTTCACCACCGCTTCAAGCTGGCTGATGTAGTCGGGGTATCTGATAACGAATTCGATGGCGTCCACACTGCATTGGGCAGCAGACGGACCAGTTGGGGCTAAACGAATACAGTAGCCAGAGGCTACAAAACATAGTAGAGCGAAGCGAGACGCATTCGCTCAAAGCAAGCTACGCCGAAATGGGCAGCACGTTTGAGATTTTTGAACAGGACGAATATGCCGAGGATGACGAATAACCCCTTGCAGTTTATTTATAACTTTACTTCAAAATAAAAGGTATGGCTGCTTCAACAATTTACGCAAGGCAACAATCTACGGGTAGGGTGGTGCATGTTGAGGATGTGGTTAAGAAAACAGGTGATGGTTACCGGTGCACGGTGTGTGAAAGCCAACTTATAGTTGTAAAAAGTGAGGCTCGTAAAAGGGATTGGCACTTCCGGCACCAGGAAGATGCAATCTGCGCCGGTACGCGCAACGATTTCCTTCATGAATTCGCCAAGCAGGTGGTCGCGGACAACACCTCAATAATGATAGCTCAAAGCAAACGCATAGGTTACAGCAACCCCAGGATGGAAGCTGCGTTTCAAAGTTACTGGTCGGATGTGCTGATAGATAGCGAGGACAAGGACGTACATGTTGAGATAGTAGTAACCCACGACTTGGGCACCGAGAAAACCCGTGCATACGAGAAGAGCAACACCAAATGCGTACGCATTGACTTAACGGAGCCTGCCTTGCTTACCGCCGATAAGCAAGCAATCATTGATGCGGTGCTGAACCAATGGGACAACAAGACCCTGATAGGTTGGCAGCAGGTAGCACCTCGCGAACTATCATTTTGGGAGAAGGCTGCTCTTGCTGCTGTCATTACAGTTTTGGTGGCATTTGCTTTTGCCCTGCTTGAGTGGTTCTTCAACCTTCTGTTTCGCCCAAGGTATAGCAGGAGATAATAAAGTAGATTAGCCGGCGTTGACGTCTACTTAGGAATGGTTTCAAAATAA
>PMXD01000260.1 GCA_003165895.1 Bacteroidota bacterium
GAAATGCCCTTGCCTACTCGACCTCAAATTTTATCTGTATGGTGTTGGGATTTTCGAGCCATGTTTTTATTTCATGCGCCTCCAGCTCCAGCGAAGTTTTAACGCCCATACCTGCAAGTATTTTGGTATTGCCAATTTGCTCGCTTTGCTTTTTAATGGGTATAACGAATAATTTTTTGCCCAGATAAAGCGCTTCAGATATGGTTTGAAAACCGCCCGCTGTAATAACACCCGAACAGTTGGTTATATCCTGTGTAAAAGTCAGGTTATCCAAAGGTTTTACCTCGCAGTTTCCAACAGTATAATGCCTCTCGGATGTTTTTGAGTAGATAACAAACTTGTTGTTATCAAAAGTAGGTTGAGTGAAACGGTCTAACAGTTCCTGGTCGGTAAACGAGTTGAGGTAAACCAGGGTAAAATTTTTATCGGCCGGCACCGCTGAGCGTATTTCATTTCTGATAACCGGATAGTAAACAAAATCGTCAAATTTTTGAAAGTGCATGGCAATTTTATTGCGCGCCGGGCACATCACTGTAGCAAAAAACTTAGTTACCGAATTGCCCTGTACAATCGGATATTTTTCTGAGGTAACAGAATACATATTGCCAATACCTACACGTTTAACACCTGCAAGCATGGCGCCCCATAAAGTAATGGGTTCAAAGTCTGAAATTATAAGGTCATACTTCCTGAAAGGGACTTTCATCAATCCTATCATAGCTGATAAAAAATTGGCTTTGCCTATTGATTTGAGCACTGATATTTTGCCTTTTTTCCCATAATAAAAACTAAAGCCCTTGTATTCGTAATTTACTTCAAAGGGTAGCCCCATCCGGGCTTTTCCTCCGCTTATAAGCACATCCAGCTGTGTTACATCGGGGTGTTGCTTTAAAAGCTTGTATATCTCCGTTGAGCGGCTGATGTGCCCGTTACCTGTTGCCTGAATTCCAAAAAGAATTTTCATAGCTTATGGTTTTAGATTAAACGAATAAATGAGGTTAGTAAAGCTGTTGTAAGTAAACAGTAGTGTTGAAGGGTCGGTAGTATTGGTCTTTCCGTGGAAAAACAAGGTTGAAGTGCTATGTGCGTTTTGCTTCAAGCTGTTAAAATTCCGGTTTGTGAAGGATATTGAGCCGCCACTTTCCGGTGCTTTTCAAAAGCATCCTGCATGGCTATAATATCAGGCGAAAGTTTCCTTACTATTGTTTCTTCATCTTTTTCATCAACAACGGTCAGGTCTTTAAAGTAAACGAGGTTCCATTGGTCTGTATATTCCAGCGATGTCAGGTTTTCTATCCAGTCGCCTGAGTTTAGGTATTGCACTGAACCCTGTTCATTGCTGTAGTCTTTTTGCGAAGGCTCGTGTATATGTCCGCATATCACGTAATTATATCCGTTTTCAATAGCAATATCGGCGGCTGTTTGCTCAAAATTGCTGATATGTTTAACGGCAGCTTTAACACTGTCTTTAACCTTTTTAGACAGCGATATCTTTTCTCTTCCCAGTTTATGCAACACCAGGTTTACAGCCCTGTTTAATAGTATAAGCATATCGTAACCGGCGCCCCCTGTTTTGGCCAGCCATTTTGAGTGGCGCATGGTAACATCAAAAACATCGCCGTGAAAGAACCAATGCTTCGCGCCGTCAATACTTAATACCAGCTTATCCTCAAGGTGAAGATTATCTAACCTGAAACCGCTGAATTTGCGCAGCATTTCATCATGATTACCGGTCAGGTAGTAAACCTGGGTGCCATGCATCATCATTTTTATTACACGCTGAATTACGCGCCAGTGCGCATCGGGAAAATAAAATTTGCTTAGCTGCCAGATGTCAATAAAGTCGCCGTTGATAATCAGGACTTCCGGGTCAATGCCTTTAAGGTATTGGTTCAGTTCCTCAGCGTGGCAACCGTAGGTGCCTAAATGCACATCTGAAATAACGGCTACTTTAATTTTTCTTTTTTCCATCCTAAAGGGGTTTCACAAATTTACTGTGGGTATATCAAGCCAACATGTTGGGGCAATTAACCTTCAATCAATGAAGTGTTTTCAAATTGTAAAGTTTTGCATAATATGTGTAGGGCATAAAGGATTGTGCACATTTTAACCTGCGTTTGGCCTGCTTTTATTTACTCAATCTTAACACAGGTTTTATAATGCAATAAGAATGAGGGTATTGCTTTGTAGTACAGAAGAAAAAATGAGAAATAAGACCTATATCCTTTTTGTTTGCCAGGATAATGCTATGTATAGCCAAATGGCAGAAGCGATGGTAAGATTGTACCGCGATGATGAAATATGTGCTTTCAGTGCCGGCCTTGAACCGGTAAGGGCTTTAGATAGCCGCGCAGTTTCTTTTATGGAAAGGCTGGGCTATAACGATATGCGCCTGCATACTACCAAATCAGTGAATGATGTACCTGATTTTAACTACGATTTTGTGATAACGATAGGTGTGCCTGCCTATGTGCCCGTTGCTGCAGATAAAAGGCTTGAATGGCGTTTCGGGGATATTGAAAACCCGGATGATGTTCAACTGCTTAGGCTGAGAGATAAATTACTGAATAAGGTGCTTAACCTGGTTATTTCGGTTGCAGTATAATCAGCGTTGATGACGCTTTATAAAAAATCAAAGGGCTTCAATTAATTGAAGCCCTTTGATTTTTTACCTTAAATTAATTATCTATAGTTTGAATGTAATTCCTCCGTTTATCCAGGTTTTACCCCAGCCCACCTCGGCAAAAGCTGCCATCTTTGGTTTGAAATAATACCTGGCACCAGCCTGAAGGCCTCCGTAAGCCAAAGCATCTATAGCCGTTTTTTTCTCACCGGTAACAGCATCTGTATACCCGGGGTGAATGGCAAAACCCGAACCAAGGTTAATACCTGCATAAATATCTAACTTATCAGCATGTAGTTTACTACCGTTACTGATTTTATCGGCAATTATTTGATAAAAATGGCAGTTGGCAATAACTGCAACAGGCATATTAAACTCAGCATAATATCCGCTATAGTAAACTGTACCTACATAGCCAAGGCCTGGTACAAATGCGGCTCCGCCTGCAGCCCTTCCACCAAAGCCTGCTGAAAACCCTACGCCTACATACTTATATACTGCAAACTCGCCCTGAAGCGTTACTTCACCCGTAAGTGGAGCAAAATAACTATTGCGGTAGTATGCATTGTACCCTGCTGGAATGTGGTACATATCTGAACCACCTAAGCCCAATGAAAGAATTTTGGTGTTTTCATCAAAAGCCTGCCCGAAGGATAGGTTTATTGAAGTTATTATAACAAGAAGCAGGCCTAAACCCTTTTTTAGCCGCGCGGGTAATTTTAAACTTTCAGTTTTCATATTGTTAAATTGAGGAGTAATTAATGCCGGCAAAGTTATACTTGTAAAGTGTAACAATCAAATGAAAATATGAGCACAAAGGTAGTGTTTTGTTGAAAAATAGTTTGCAGCAACAGATAACCATGCTTTATTTAAAGTCATAGGGATGGGAAGTCATAAAATATTTGTCGTTGATCTGATTTATAATGAAGTGATAATGGTATGTTTGTCGGGCGTTTTCCTGCTATTCTAAACCGTAAGTTTAAGCACCCGGTCAAATCAAAGTTTAACGATTCTAAGAATCAGTTAATTTGAATTCCGGGGAAATTGAGGGTAGATGTTCTATGCAGAAAATAATTCAGGCAATTTGGATTATCGGCATACGTAATGATAATAACACGTGGTATATGATAATTATGAAAATTTTTCAGGGCCCCGGCAACCAAATGTTTCAGGTAGCTTTTGGGCTTGCCGCTGCGAAGCGCCTGAATGTTGAATTAAAACTGGATTTATCGTGGTATGATGAAAATTCCTATCACCGGCAGTATATACTTGATAAGCTCAATATTAAAGCCTCCGTCGCCAACCAAAAGGAAATCTTTGATATTGTAACCTGCAACGCTTCCGGTTTTATCTCCTATAAGTGGAACCGGCTTAACCGGCTTTATTTGCGGCCATATTATCAGCGGCCGAAACTTATTGAACCCATAGATAAGTTTGATTTGAACTTTACAAAAATTATGGACCGGACATATGTTGAAGGTTACTTTGCTTCGCGCGATTTTTTTGCAGACCATTTTGATTATGTAAAGGAGTGCCTGCAATTTAAAACCGAACCCGGGGAAATAAATAAAAGGATGATTGACCAAATCCGGACAGAAAATGCAGTGGCCATTTCATTCAGATTAGGTGATTTTTTGGGCCATCCCTGGCAGAATGTGTGCTCATTTGAGTATTATGCGCGATGCGTAAAATATTTAACCGACCGTTTTCAAAATTTACGGTTTTATGTTTTTAGCGACGATATTGATTGGGTGAAAAAGAATTTTAAAATTGACCATCCAATGGTGTTTATGGATTTTAATTCGGCCGATTACATGGAAGATTTCCGGCTTTTAACCCATTTCAGATTGCATATTATACCTAATAGTACTTTTTCGTGGTGGGGTGCTTTACTTGCCGGTGATAAAAATAAAACAGTGCTGTGCCCTGAATATTGGCTAAGTCCTGACAAATCCACTTATAAGGCCGATTTCGGCAATAGGGTTGTAGATTTTAGCAGAGTTTTGCCAGAGGAGTGGGTAAGAATACCAAACATGGAAAAAGGAGACCATTATATCGGGCAATAATTTTAATGCCCTCTTTGCAGGATTTCAATACAAAACCGCGCATTGAAAGTTACAAAAATGGGTTCAGCCCTTCTTGTCGGGGCCGTTACGGCAAAGATATGCTGCCAATGTATCCGGCGGCGAATTGGTTAATATTACGGGTACCGGGCCAAGGCTAAAAGGTAGGTTTGGTGGCCTTATTTTTTGTTGCCCATATTGTTAATAAAAAAGCTTTATTGGAATTTAAGGTTAATTGCCTTTTTCGGCAAAATGTACTATATTGCAGTAGTCAGACTTGTTGATTATGATTCTTTATTGAGGCCCTCCCCCACGCCTTTTAATACAACCTGTATTTTGTTTCATCTTTTTGAACGCTTTTCTGAGAATATGAAATAAATGGATAAAATTGCAGCAGCGTAAATTGAGATTTTGCAG
>PMXD01000004.1 GCA_003165895.1 Bacteroidota bacterium
CCCCGTTTGAGCGAAGCATCCTGCTTCGCTCTGCTATGTTTGTAGCGTCCCGCTACTGTATTTTATTCCAAAATTCATTCGTAAGTAAATCTATGTCATTAAGTCAACACCAACCAATCCTTTTCTTCCGGCGTAATCCATAGCACTGCTATACAAGTAATGTTCAGCATCGGCAACAATACCGGCCCTTACAGGATTTTGANNGGATATAATTCAATTTTATCAAACCCTTTTCCGGTACCATAGGCAGCAATTCTTCTGCATGGTTTTCGTGCGTCCATAATTGATACTTTTCGTTACGCGTATGCCTGCCGGCGTAGTATTTAAACTGATGTAGCATCCATTCTTTACGGCTTTCACTTCCATGCTCAACCAGTTTTAGCATTTCCCTGGACGTGAATCCTTTCATTTCACCAACAGTATCAGACAGTCTTCCCGTCCCGCTTGACAATATACAATGAACATGATTACTCATAATCACCCACGCATGTATTTTAAGATGCTTCTCCCTTCTGCAGAAATTAAACGAATCAACAACCACATCCCGATAGCTCAGGCGTGAAAATATATCCATCCATCCAACTACCTGAAAAGTTAAAAAATGCAAGGCATATTGGTCTTTAATTTGATACGCGTCTCCCATTTTGCTATTAAGTTTATGCAAAAATAATACTGTAGCGGGACGCTACAAACATAGCAGAGCGAAGCAAGATGCTTCGCTCAAACCTAACGCTACGGCCAAAGGGGGTTTCAAGTTGGCCTGAAGGCACACTTAAAACAACGGGGTCGACATACTCGGAACAACGGGGTAAAAGAGGCATCATTTTCCTCCCGCACCACCAATATTGCTCAGCATTTGAAGACCAGTAATTTTTGCCCACCGAGCAGCTTGCTGATAAACAAGCTTTTTTAACAAAATACCGTACAACTACGTATCGTTTTACCGTGTTTCTACGCTCTGGACAATCATTTTTATACACTAGTTTTGGCTAAGTGTTTATTAAGGATTGTATATTAATACAATATATTTTAATAGTTTTTTTGAAAATGCAGCTAACATAAGTTTTTAAATATGCTTATACGACAAAACCCTCCCACTACCCAGGCCACAAACAATGGCAGGCTATCTTCAAGGGGCACACAGGTAGCACCCTCCACGGATGAGAAGGCTGAAGCCCTTGCACAGGGCGAAACCATTGCGGGGCAACATACGGCAACTACGAAGGAGGATCCGGGAAGGTATGATTTTGGAACGTTTGTGGTAGAAGTAGGAACAAAGCTGCATGAGGCCTTGGTGCTCTGGGCAGGAGATATGAACACACAAGATAACGGTGCTACGGTAGATTTAACTAAGTTTCTTCCTATCGTTTTGCGGTTTTTGGGCGTAAACCCTACTATACAGCTGGTGGCAGGTCTTGGCAACATATTTTACGGGTCAATTATGAATGCGTTCACCGGAGCCGAGGAAATGGACGTCCGAGATTTTGTCGCGGGGTTTGATGTCGGTATTGACCAAGTAACCACCAGGAAAAAAGAAGTGGATGATTCTTATGCCCAATTTAAAAAAGGCCTGGGTAAAACAACCATCACGAAAGAGGTTGTGGACGCAAGACTTGATGAGCTTAGAAACGGGTTTATTGAATTGAAGCAATCCTTTTACAAAGACTTAACGGTTAGCTGGGTTGAGAGCCAAGGGCTTAATTGGATTCAGAATNNCAGCACTAACGCTGCAAGGTTTGCAATTAACTCAGGTTTACAAGAAAACAAATCACATGAAGGATCGGAAGTGAACGCGTTTAGACATACAATTTGGCAAGCCACAATTACGGTTAATTACAGTGCGACAATTGCTAAACAAGTCGGCGACGCTCACGAAGTAACACCTTCTGTAGATTTATCGAAAAGAAATTTTAGTGGTTCAGATGCTTTATCCCAAGCCGATCAAACAATTGATCTGCTAAATAACCAGTTGGGACGACAAATTGGATCGGATAACCCCAAAGCCTCAATGAAAGAAATAGCAGGCAAGACACTTGATTATTTCCACACACATGGTTTGTATACAGCCGTTAAACAGGAAGATGGTTCATATGCTGTACAACAGACAAAGCTGACAGATGCACAATACAAAAAAGCCGCTACTGCATTGAAAAATACAAATAGCAATGGCTTTACACCTCTACAACAAAAGGCTGCGACAGCAGCCAAACAACAACAATTGCAAATGGATGCTCAAGGACTAAAATAGGTTACTAGAAATGAAAAAGGTATCCATACTATTTACTGTATGCATTGTTGTGTTAAGTGCATGTAAGAAAAATCTTCAAGAACGAATATTGATTGATATTTATTCGGAGTGTAAAAAAAAGGAGTGTGTAATTAATATAAAGAACGTAACTGATTTTAACTGGAACAGAATGTACATATTTAGTGTTCAGGCCTCCCAAGAAGAAATGAATAAAGCCATGGGGTTTACATATAATGGCTGGTCGGATTTAACTAGCCAAATCGTATTTACATTAAATGATAGTATTGTATACGTTGAAAAAGATAGCTACGATCCTGATGCACCATCAAAAATTAACTTTGGAGAAGATAATGATACAGCACATTGTATGATGTTTACCCCAGCTACTGCTATTTTTAGAGTACATAAGGAACCAATCAAAAAAGTGTGCTATACACTGCTTCCAATAAAATAGATAATCCGTTGTTCCAGTGTTGCGAAGCATAACTTGGAACTTCAAATGAATGTTTGGGGGTCGAGTAGGCGGATGCATTTCAGCACCGCCGCTCACAGAACCGTACGTGAAGGTCTCCCTTCATACGGCTCTTGTTATTCCAATCACTTTACTCCAGGTTTCCAGTGGTAAAACAGGTCTGGGGTTTCTTCAAGTATACTTTCATATTTCCGGTATAGCGCCTTTACATATTTAATTTTACACTTCCTGGCAATCCATTTCCATATCTGTTCGTTCAGATAATTATATACCCGTAACCCTTCGCGCCTTGCAAATTTTGTGTAGTAATTAACCCAGCCCCTTATCTTTGGGTTCAGTGTCGCAGCTAACGTTTCTAACGTCTGCCCGCTAAACCTTATCCTGAAGATTGCCTTAATAGCTGTTATGATACTTGTTTTTGCCTGATTGCTTATAGCGCAGGTAAAGCCTAAGAACATATTGCCCATTCCAACTTTAATTGTCCTTGGCTGAAACGTGTAACTTAAAAAGGTAAAGCTTTCGTGCCCCGTTTGAGCGAAGCATCCTG
>PMXD01000375.1 GCA_003165895.1 Bacteroidota bacterium
GTTTTTAGCTTGTTCTAATAATATTCTAATGTCAATACAACTGTAATAGATTTTGAAATCCCCGCCCACAATTGATTTTATGCGCTTTGCCAATTCAAAGCCGTAATTGTTGTGATACTTTATGTCAGCCAGGCTGGGGCGATATAAAGTCAGCATTTCAATGGTGAACTCGAATGGCTTTAACAATTCCCGCGCTTCGTTCTTCCAGCCATTAAATTCATTTTTCAGTTTTTCATCTGCGCCTGCAATGCTCTCAATAGCTACTGATTCTCCGTTTTTGAGCAATCCGGTTTCAAAATAATCGCAGATAACTATTGAGTTTTTTATAGGNNAATTTGAGTTGGTTATCCAAACAGTATTCAACTAACCATTTTGCACATTCCATTCCTGATGGATGACCTTCATCCTCATCGCCTAAATCATGGTCAAAGGAAATAAGGTCAGGTAATCCGTTATTTTCTATCCAGAAAATAAAATCCGAATAGTTTCTGACTATTATCCATTCCTCTGTGTATAATTCATAATGTGCTGTTCTAAGGTGCATATAAGAAATGCAATCAAGCGGCATTCTTCGGTCGTCAAGAAATAAGCGTTTCATAAATTCAATTGTTTATCGTAATTATTTCTTTGGCGATTCTCTCTACTCGCCGCGAAGCTTTTTTGTTTTGATTCAACAAAGATAACCTTTTTTATCCTTTTCAAAAGATATTCTTATAAAAAAGATAATCATTTATCGTTTATCTTTGTGCAACCATGGAAAAACCAATCGAATTCCCTTTTTACCGGCAGGACTATAACCCGGTGGCAAAGGTTGACCAGGCTGCTGCCAAAGAATTTTTGGAGAAATTGCATGAACGAAAATTTTTCCTCCGCGATGTGGGTATTTCTTCACGCCTGTTTAACCAATGGAAAAACTACGGCCTTATAGATAATCCGGGAATTACCGAAAACCGCAAATGGGTTGTGCTGAGTTTCGGGGACCTCTTATGGCTCAGAATTATTCAAGACCTTCGCAAATTGGGCGTGCCACTGGAAGATATACTGCGTATCAAATCGCGCATTCAAAAGGATATGACAGCAGAAATGCTTGGGCCGGAGAATCGCAAACTTTTACAAGATACTCTCTTAAAGATTGCCGAAAGTAAGCAGGCGTTAAATAAGGAACAGTTGGAGAAGTTCAGGGAAAATCTGTTAGAACACGGTGCAGCTCACTTTTTCAAAGAGCAATTAACGCGACCTTTGAACCTTTGGGAAGGGATGATTTATAATATGGTGACTGCAAGGTCGGAAAGCTATTTGATTCTTTTTCTGACAGATTATTTTGAGGGCGTTGAACCCCAAAATCTGCCTGCACTCAAAACAAAAAAAGAGGGGAAAAGAAAAAAGGCACTCAGAAAGACGAGCATAGAGTGTATTCCCTTTTCAGATGAATGGAAGTATATGGACCAGGGAAAAATAGACATGGGAAAGTTTTTGGAGGTGCCACACATCAAAATACCGATGAACGTTTACATCAGAGATTTTATCGCTAATAATAAATATGAAAGCCAACTGCCTGAATTTGGGCTCCTGTCTAAAGAGGAATGTATACTACTGAGTGCGGTAAGAAAAGCTAGCGTCAGGGAAATAACAATAAACTTCAGGATTCCGAACAACAGCGGGGAAGTCAGGAAGGAGCGCATTGAGCTTACCAAAAATTTAAAAAAGGAAGCCGAGGCCAGGCTTATCGAAATTTTCATAAAAGTTGAATATGCGGCGATCAGCTACAAAGTATCCGACGGAAAGGTGGTGAACTTTGAAAAAAGGCCCAGGATTAAACTCTAAGAACTGCAATAATCAGTACAGGATAAACCGAACTCATTAATTTCCTATTGCTTACCGGAAAAACCGTAAGTAGCTCATAGTGCCGCAAAAATGTGATGGAATCAGATCGGGGAAATATTGCAAATAATATTATGTAAAGTAGAACCCAGCATCTAAATTTGTCAATATTATGATTACCTCAGGCGCAGTGCAGGGCGTAATTTGCCTAAATAGTAATTTATGAAAGCAATTGACGCCTTCACCTCAGACGAGTTTCAACCCGGAAATTCCAGCCCTGAAAGAATACCAATAACTCTTGCCGATTACGAAGTAGATAGTGAGGAATATGCAGTTAAATTGATAGCGGAACTATTACTGAAAGCGGGAATACGCCCCGATAGCCCTGATATTTTATGCAATTCATACAAATAGACAAATTTAATGGCTGAGCAACCATTGTAAGCANNCCGATGGAAGTTGCGAAGCATTGCTTTTTGACAGCTTCATAACTGCCCAAAATACCCTGGCAGAAAACTGTAAGGGCGGCTTTGTAGTTCCACTGGGCAACTCCATGAAAGCGCTTGGAGATTGCGCCGATTTTATCAGCGTTATTAAGTCGGAGGAAGGCGAAGCCGTTGGCGGAAGCTTAGAGAATGATGTCAAGGCCTTTCTCCAATAATCACGCTAATTAATCAGGTCAATCCCAAATGCCCATCGGTTGAACATCCCGGTAACCTTCGTTTCTGTAACCCGATAACTTGTAATTCACCAACTCAAAATTCATTAGCGTGGTTAGGCCATGAAACGAGCAAATTGCCTAACCTACTTCACATCCTTCAGCAGCAGACATTATCATTTTAAACTCAAAAACCGCGATCGTGGGCGTTTACAGGTTGGTTCTGCCAGCTTGGAAACTGGCATCTATGATTGCCTTCGCTTTGATATCGTTCTTCANNTTGACAAAAAAGGATAAGTTTTGAAATTAGGGAAAGAAGGTCTTTTCAATAGGTAGTTCAAGTGTTCCGGAAAAGACGAGATTAATATTTATAATTCCTGGACTTAGTCATTTTAGTCAATTACTTTACCTTATTATGATAAAAAGTTGACAAAAAAGGATAAGTTTTAAGATTAGGGAAAGAAGTTTTTTCAATAGGTAGTTCAAGTGTTCCGGAAAAGACGAGATTAATATTTATAATTCCTGGACTTAGTCATTTTAGTCAATTAGTTTACCTTATTATTATAAAAAGTTGACAAAAAAGGATAAGTTTTGAGATTAGGGAAAGCAGAAATAGACTCGAAGTATTCCGAAAAAGGCTGGATTAATATTTACAATTCCTGGACTTAGTCATTTTAAGTAATTAGTAATTGACAAAAAAGGAGAAGTTTCAAGATTTGGCGAAGCAGAAATGAACTTGCCTAAATTTTAGACTTGATCGACAGGAGCGTAGCCAGAAAATAGCTCTGGCGGAAGTGCGGAAATATCCTCAAAGGATGGAGTAGTCCGCCGCCTGACCCTAACCCTTGGGCAAATATGGCCAGTTGGAACTTTTCTCTTACTCGTTATGAAATAAGCAACCCGACCGGAAATTCAAAAAAAATTGTTCGGATACCTCCGGTTAAGTGCACCAAGCCCCCAATGCAACACAAATACGGCCACTTTTGCGCGCCAGATTTTTTCCAGATTTGGAAAAGTGGCCGAAGAAAAACTTATCCTAAAGCGTATAAGAACTTACTCAATTCGTATAAGAATTTACTGCTTTCGTATAAGGCTCTTTTTCTTCGGTAAAATTTCCAACATTGGCCTGATATCCCGGCGGCCAGGCAAACAGGGCTAAAAGTGGTCAGAAAAAAAGCAGGTGTCTATCCAGTACTTTCTGTCTTTAAAATGAATGTTATCCAGCGCTTTTAATGGGGCTTCCTTCACTCTTTCAATTTCTCCAGCCGCAAAAGTATCCAGTCAGAAGAATCCCGGGACCCTGAATTCCAGAGGATTTGCACCAGGTGGTGCAATATCCCATAACTCAAATACCTGATGGGAGTGTCTTTATAGTGGGCTACTTAGAGGTTAAACCTTGAAAGAAGGAATACCCTTAAAATAGATTAAGCTGAATCATCAACCCCCGGAAGCAAAAGCTGTCCCGTTTTTCCGAAAATAATAACAACGCAGCGCTTTATGATCAGGTTACCAGAGTTGTATGAATTCATACATATTCTCTATCTTCAAGGTTAAGTTGCTTGCAGTACATGTTCATCCCACCTTAGTCAACATTCGCGTACAGAAAGCAAATAGTTCGAATTTGCGCAGGTGTTAAGTCTGCATTAATTTAAATTAATGCAGACTGAGCTGATTTTATTTAGCCTGATTTATGGAAATGTAATTTCATTCCAGTTATTACAACCTAAAGGGATTACAGCAATTGCCAAAAAAAAGCAAGTTCTCCATCCATCGACTTTAGCTTTGGGAGACCACTATACCTTATATGACCTGGTTATTTATCTGCTTTTTCGGAAGTATTTTTCTGATTAGCCTGCTGCTGTGATTAATTAAATAGGCGAAAGGCATGGCCTAACTCTGTCCATTCTGTCTCAGAATGGAGGCTTTCATTTCCTCGTTAGGAAAATGGTGTCTGATTCGCTAAAAGCTCCATTGCTAACCTTGCTTGTTCCTTAAAGGTCGTGTTGGGCTTCATGTGCGTAAGGTTATCTCCATTTTCTGAATCTTTATACCCCGCGAATCATGCAAAAGCAATGTGCATTTTTTGCACTTTACTTATTTGGCAACTTGTAAGGAATTCCTTACAAGTTCAAATCCGGTAAACTGTTACAAAATATGCAACAGTTAAAAAAAGAGGGCAGTTCAGTTGTAAAGGATTTCTTTACAACTCAAACCAAAGGGGTGCATACCAAATTGTCGCTTAGGCTACCATAGCCATTGGTTTTTTAATTAAATCAATAACATGATCCCATTTACCACTTAGTCTGGTCACCCTTAGCTGCAACATGTTCTGCGCGCCATTAATACTCCATCTTTGTCCGGATAGTTTCATTCGCTTTTGCATAACGGTTCTATTGGCAGCCTCAATTGCCCCTGAACCTATAATACCAGCTCCCATATTTCGATACTTTTTATAATCCATCCGGTAAGTGTTGCTTTTGAAGTATTCTAATAATTGCTTTTTAGCTTTTCGTTTTACCTTGCTGTGTATAATTAAAAGCTGTATGTTTTCAATAGCCTGTTCTGTGTTGCTTTCGTATAATAAGTCCGATTGTACTTTTATCCAGTCATTCCGTTGTACCGGGTCATCAAAATATATCTCTGCAAATTGACAGAGATGTTCTTTGCAATGATACCAGTCTAATATTTGAGTAGCTTTGGGATAGGTTCCCGTTATCCAGTTTTTAATCCAAACCGCTCCATCGCTTATAAAAATCAGCCGCTCTCCTAATGCACTGTAATCATCTAATTTGCTTTCAAAGCGGCGGGTGAACTGCCGGTAGTCCCCTAAATAAGCTTCGTATTCTGATTCTTTTATCCATCCCCTTTCTTCAGATTCTCCCATACTCAAACAATCGCTGCTTTTAAATATGCGGCCCATTTTTGCTTCTTTCCATCCTTCTTCACGTGTCAATAACATAGCCCCATCTGCCTGCGCATATATTACCTCATCTTTCTTTACCACCACAGCCTTCTTTTCCTGAGCCATCGTTTGTGCTTCTATTATTTCCTGCTCCAGTAAGCCTCCGTATGTGTTAGCCACCCGGTGTATTTGCATCGTACTAACACGGACCCCTAAAAACTTCTCCAGTATTTCAGAGCTTTCTTCGTAGCAATTCGCCTGGGCTGCGTAAACCATCTTTTCCTGCATGTAAGGACTTATCTGATAACCGCTTACTGCTCCACTATACACATGATTTAGTGCAATCTCCACTTTTCCATACTTACTCAGCGTTTTTTTTTCGCCGGTCTACCGGAATTTCACTTATGCTTTTCTCAAATACTTTTCTTCCTAATTCAGTCCAGAGTTCATCAAAGCCCTTTTCATAATCATAAAAACTTGGAGTGCCTTCCAATTTCTGTATCTCCTCGTATTTGGCTTCCGCCAATTTTAAGAACTCGCTTTTGGCTATCATAGTGATCGGTTTTTATCAACTTTCGTGCTTTTTAGGCAAAGCGACAATTTGGTATGCACCCAACCAAAGGCAGTGCAAAATCAGTTGTTGCAAAAAAATGCAATAACTGATTTCATTTTGAACTACCGAAGAAAGCTCGGTAGTTCATAACCCGGCTTCATTTCAATTTGTCTTCGGTTTTCGGTTTGCCCTTCGGCTTTACTTTCAATTATTGATTTTCACGCACCATCTTTACCGAAGCTAACATTTCCTCATAAGTAAGAGGCCGGTGCCTGGATAGCATTTCCCTGCCTAACTTGGCTCTTTCCTTGAATGATATTCCTGATTTCATGTTGCAATTAAGCAATTGAAATAAAAAATACCCGTCGAAATAAAACCGGTAAGCACTCAGAAGGTGAACCCTAGTCCTATTAACAACTGGTATTGAAAAAAATTAAGGTAGGAAGCAGTCCGAAGTTGAATCTTACCTTAAATCATACATAAAAAACCGCTTAGGATAAGGGGCGGCGGTTAAACCTTGCCACATTAACCTAAGCGGCTTCGAAATTAAAGTCGCGAGATTTCCTTTTTTTTTATTGATGTGTCCCTACAAAATATTCAATATAAGTGCTTCCGCTTATGACAAAAGTGGTTGCACTTACAAATTGTTTTGTTGATGCAACAAAAGCACCATTGGCCCCACAAGCACTACCATTACTAATTTGAGCCCCCGAAATTGCTATTCCGCTATTATTTCCGGTACTAATTTGATATGGAATGATAATGCCATCACCATTTGAACAGGTTACCATGGATGCGGTAAAATTTACCAGGTTTCCGCTGCCCGAAACCTGAATGTGCGAATCATCTATTTTTGTTATAATGATTTGCTCGTTGTAATAGACATTAGGTGGAGAGCCGTAGATACTGTCTGCAATGGTTCCCGTATATGTTCCTAAAATGCCGGATGAGGTAGGTAAATCTATGCAAGCGCCTTCTTGTTTATAATTAGGGGCACTGGCGTCATTGCATGTGACGGTTTTTGCGCAAGAACTAATTCCAATTAGTAATACAATAGCTAATCCTCCGATTACGGTTCTTAAAATTTTCTTCATAAAAATTTGGGGTTTGTTCCCTGCTCGGCCCGTCAGGGGGTTAGTTTTAACAGAGCGTGGGCTGATAGCTGTATTCGCAAACCCGAGGCACTGGAATGCCGTGTTACACAAATAAGCTACGCCCACGCAATCGTGAGCGTCCAACTTATTCTTGTGTAACATTGAAATTTCCAGTTTTCGGGTTACAAGAATATAGCTAACGCTATGTCTTTTTAATATGTCCGCCAAATGTATTAAAAAAGTATTAAGTTGTCTTTAAATTCTTGCTATGGATAAAATCACTGATGCACAAAAACAGATAGTCGCCTTGAAGGGCGACCTTAAAACAAAGGCAAACCATAAATGCCAGTTCCCTCACTGTCAGAACCAACCAGTAAAAACCCGTGATGGCGGGTTTTATACCGAGTTGAAAATGATAAAATCTACTGCTGATGGAGGTAAGGTAATGTTAGGGAATTTGCTCGTTCTATGCCCTAATCACGCTAAAGAGTTTGGAGTTGGGGAATTACAAATAACCGGGCATACTGAAACAAAAGTCACCGGCGTATTGAACGGACAGGCATTCGAGATTGACATGATTAATTAAGGAGTGCAATTGGAGAAAGGTGTTGACTTCATCCTTCTTAATTTCCCGAAATGACCTTCTAATCAGAATCATTTTTTTGTATCTTCTGCGGGTGGGGCTGTGGCAGGGCGCCCATCTGATCCGTGTTGAGAAGCTATTTCAGATGGAACCTTTGGTTGTTCGTCTGCTACTTTAGCTGTTGTTGATTTTCCATCCGGATTATAATTTAGCTTTCCAGTAATATTTGAACCCAGCGGAACCATAGTTTCAAAGTATTTTTTTATCTCACTGTTTTCCTTTTCCATTTTTTCGTGCTTGCGATAGAAATAAATCAAAGCAACGATTAAAACAAGGCTTCCGGAAAACATGACAAGGCAAGCCCTCTTTAAGAGAACCTTGTCTTTTTCGTTATTCAGGATACATTTCTGTAATACACCATCAGGCACCAAGGTATGATTGGGGATGGTAGCATCGATAATTTGGCCGTCCAGGTATTTCATGGGTTTTCTTTTATTACAGTTTTCTGAATCAAATATTGGTCGTCATTTAGTTGACGGAACTGGAATTCATAAACGCAACTCCACTGAATACCATTTCCATCTTTTATCCGATGCGTAATGAAATTAAAATTAAAGCCTGCGCCCAGCAGGAATTCTCTGGATCGCTGTACTTCGATTTGATTCTGAAGAACTCTTTGTAGCACCTTTTGATTAGTATCCACCGGAATATTTATTGCCGCCTTATGTTCCCTATTGGCTTTGGCCTTCCGGTTGTTGAAACAGATTTGATTTTTGCGGTTGGCAAAAAGCTGGTTGTCCCGTTTTGGCTGGAATTCCTCGCCCGTAAATAGATCGATTTTTGCGTTTTTTATTTTCCTCATAGTTCAATGCTTTTGGGTGAAGAGAAATTGGCGTGTATTAAATTCTATTATTCCAGATTGGTCGATTTATTCAATCCTTAATCTGGAGTTCAACAGGTCCATATCCTGCTCCACTTTCTTATCAAGCAGTTTCGCATAATGTTGAGTTGTTGCAATGTGTTTATGCCCTAACATACTTGCAACACTTTCGATTGGGACACCATTATTCAGGGTAATGGTCGTCGCAAAAGTATGGCGTGCGATATGAAATGTCAGCACCTTTGAAAATCTGCATAACTTGGCCAAATCCTTTAAATATGCATTCATCTTTTGGTTACTTATTACCTTGAATATTTTCACCTCTGCATTTGTATTTTCAAAATCCGGGCAATGCTTTTTCATGATTCCTATGGGGAGGTCTAATAATGGAACATTGGTTTTAACGTTTGTCTTTTGGCGCCTAGTTCTGATCCAACGCTTCCCGTTTTCAAATTGGATATGTCTGGCAGATAAATTTTTGAGGTCTACGTAAGCCAAACCGGTGAAACAACTGAAAAGAAAAAAGTCCCTTACGTTTGAAAGTTTCCGACCGGTTAAATCCAGTTCAAGCAATGACTGAATTTCCCTTTCACTTAAATACCACCGCACTACCTCTTCCATTCTTATCTTGTAATTCAGGAATGGATCTTTGTCAGTGTATCCATGCGCAGAGGCGGTTCTATAAACTGACTTTAATATCTGGATATGCTTCATACTGGTATTATGGCGACATTTCCCATCGGTTTTAAGATAGACCTCAAAATTCTCAATAAACTGAAGATTGAGATAGGTGATTTTAATATCTTCTGAATTGTAGGATTTTTTAATGAAAGATTTCAGGTGGTTTTTACAACTCTCATATTTTTGAATAGTTGGCAGACTGTTATTTTGGCCTGCCAAAACCCTTTTTCGTTCTATTACACTGTTAAACAACTTGAGCAACGTAGGGTCGAGCGACATATCATTACTTTTCCCGGTAACCTTCTGCCGTATGATATTGACATCGTTGGCCATACCGCGTTGTATCATTTGCTGATATACTTCGAGCGCGCGCTGCCGGTATTTATTCATCAGGTTCAAAACAAATCCCCGGTCCTGGTGCTTACCTTTTAACATTTGTTCCTTATCATCCCAGGTATCTCTTTTTAAAACATAGCCTAACGAGATGTCTGTTCTTTTGCCTGACAGAAGCATGCGCATATAGAGAGTATAAACCTCTCTACCTTTAGCTTTCTTTTTAAGGTAAAATCTTATTTTAAGGGGCTGTAATTCCATGGTAATCTACATTCCATTAAAAATGAGCTGGCTGAAAAGTCAGGATTCTGCTCTTCATAATAGTGCGGGAATTATCGCTCTCAGACTTGAACTCCTGGACGTGCCATCTCCAAAAATGAATCTTGATGCTCATGATTTTGGCTTTTGTTTTTTGAAATGGTCTCTACCTTCTAAATAGCTTTCTGCCATATCGTTGATGGGTTCAAATTTTTTGGTCGCCATCCACCCTACTATCTCATTCCGTTTGAAACGGACAGGCTTTAATTTTGGATTCTTATGGAAAGGGATGGCCCGCTTAAATATCAATTGCCTGATATACCCTGGCGAATACCCCGTTAATGAGGCGCATTCCTTAATATTGATAAATTCTGGCAAAACTGGATTAGCTCTTATAACCTGAAGTGATGCATTTTTTCCGTATCTCTCATCGAACTCAGTGATTACATCACCCCAGGTCAATTCAGTTATTTTTTTTGCGAATGGTATCATCTCTATAGCATTTAGTCCCGATGTAAAGGGACTATACTTTGAAGAAAAACACAAGGATTACAAGCAAACCTTGATGTTTTGGGCGTAATACCTATAAGGCCTTTGAGTTTTTGGAATTACCTTTGAGTTTCACCTTTGAGTTTTGATATTGACCTTAAGGTATTTTGTGCTGCCGTTTAGCTTCTTTGAATCAGGTATCTATTTGGGCGGGATTCTTAGGTAGATATTTTGCAAGAGAGAACTTCATTCTAGGTGACCTTTTTTTACCCGTCACGTTATCCGCCCAGTTTTGCATAGCGGTGTCATCAATCAAAGCCCCGTTAAAATCCTCTATATAATTTGCAAAAAAACTCAAAACAGTCTTTTTGTGCTTGATGGCCGTGTGCTTCGATAAAAATTTATAAATGCAGAACTCAACTATTTTTTTTGGAAATCTAGGTGAGAAATTTAATTTATATCTTTTGAGGGGTGGAGTAGGAGGAATGGCCAGCCCGTGTTTGAACATCTCGGCTACCTCACTTTCCTGGAGGTAAGGCTTCCCCCCTTCCGACTCTTCTTTATATAGAAAAGAAAAATAATTCACAATTTGTTCTTCAGAAAAATTTCCATCGATCGGTTTGTAGCCCTTGGAAACAATTTCTTCCTTTCCTGATTCGCGGGCATTTATCTTTCCTGGTTTTTGTACGGAACTTTCAGATAATGGTTGCTTGTCTGTTTGCCTTCCATCAATTACTTCCGTTGACCTATTTTCCGAATTCTCACGGCTTTTAACCCAATTATTTACGGCTTGGACAATCCCATCATCGATATCTCTATATTGAAGCAGGCAGTCATCCATGAACTCTCTGAACTTAACAACCTTATTTTCAAAGTTGGTCTTAATTTGATATTCTAAAAAGGTCTTGAGGTAAATCAAACCATTCTTATACTGCCGAAGTTTTAAATTAAAAAGCTTCTGAAAAAGTAATTGGTTGTCTTGGTTAAGACGTACTTCGAAAGTGGGATTTCTGGGAGATGCACTATAACACTTAATTAAATGAGCCCAACATTCATCGGCATCATTCTTAACCCTTAGTTTTGCTTTTAATCCACGCTCATAATCGCTTATTCTCAATGGTCCGATAACTTTAATAGGCCCAATTTTGTTTAAGAGAACATTGAATAAAAACTTATGCAACTCTTTCTTTGAAGTGTCATGTCGCTTTTCAATATCATACCAGCCGCTTTCATACCCTAATATGTCCGCGGCATCTATTTCATATATTTTGTAATTAATAGAATCCATATTCTTTTTGTTACAGTAAATTTACAAAGATGGCAACATATCGGCAGCTTTTTGTTTTACCTCATCAATAACTTCGGCATATATCTGAGTGGTACCAATTTTTGAATGCCCCAACATTTTACTGACTGTGTATAAGCCTACACCGGACGTCAGTGCAAGGGTTGCGAAGCTGTGACGACCTACGTGAATATGTATATTCTTATCCAGCTTTGCCTTCTTCGCCCAGGCTTTAAGTTGAGTATTGATTTTCCGTTTGGGCGGAACATGCGCGAAAACCAATTCTTGCTGCTCCTTCATTACATTAACCTGTTTTTTGCTAATTGCTGGCAGCAGGCTTAAAGCCTGCGCTGAAAGAGGAAGATAATGAGTTTTCACATTTCCTTGCTTTCCCTGCGTATATGTCAGTGTCCCCGCTTTAATATCTGTCCATTTCATTTTTAACAGGTCACTCAACCTTAATCCGGAAAAACAACTGAATAAGAAAAAATGGCGAACAGAATCATCGAAAGCGGTGTTGTTTAGTTTACGGAGTTCATCGAGAGTGAGATATTCGATTTTGCTTTTAGTCTCAGCCGGGATATCGCCGCCCTGCCCGCGTTTGAGATGGTGGAATGGGTTTGTTGGAATAACTTTATCTATAACGGCCTGATTCAATACTGCGCTGATACGCGACAAATACATTCGTATACTCGAAGTGCTTAATTCCTGAGTTTTCAAAAAGGCAATAAGATCTTTTAAATATTTTTCATCAAATACCTTAAATGGAAGTTTCTCAGATTGATTGTATTCTATCAGGTAGGTTAACGCATGTTGATACGTTGAATGTCTTTGTGACGTTTCTTCGCGATAGTATTTAATAAAATCCTGTTTGGTGGATTTGGGAATAAAGCCTGCTATACTTTCCTTTATTTGAATAAGCCGTTTTGCCTGTATTGCCGTTGCCAATTCCCAGCTTTCCTTATCTTGCTTGAGTATATTTTTGTTTTCTGGTTTTACATAGTCCTTTGATACATAAAGTTTGAGGTATTCTTTGTACCGGTGGCCCTCATTATAAATATCAAGGAAGAGAGAATAGCCTTTTTTATCGATGCTTTTAGTCCGTAGTGTAACTGATGCCATTGCCTTTATTTTTACAGGGAACAAATCAGGGACAAAAATACAAAAAAGGGACGGTATTTTATAATAGAGACTAAAAGAAAAATATAATCGGATGTTGCATATTTATTTGACAATGACGCTATTATGTTACTTATGGTTAGTTAGGATTATTTACCATTACTTCTCACCCCTTCCGTCCCCGAAACGGGGAAACCAAAGCCAAATACAAATGCAAGCTCTGTGGTAATGGTTGAGTCCAGTGCAATCAAAGAGATTTTTTACTCGCGCGACAATTCGGTTTACACCCTTTTCTGCCAGCTCATTTATTGCGATGATTAGCTTTTCCCTTACCGGCTTTTGAATCTTTTCCAATTCCTTTTGCGCGGAGGCCTTCAGTGTTATTTTATAGGCCATCAATCCTTAATTAAGCAAGTCGTTTTTAACTTTATTCCAATCTGCTGAAGGCTCATCTTCTCGCAAAATAATATCCAGGGTGTCTTCCAACTCTTCAAAAAATTCATCCTTCGCTTTTATTTCGCGCAACTTTTCAAGCTCAATTACTACCGCAGTTTTATGTCCGGCTTCGTCAGTTATATATCTCACTCCATTCATAAATTTCTGTTTATACAAAGGTAGATAAAATCATTTCAGGATGGCCGATGTGTTGTATTCGGATACATAACATATACATTGGTGGTTGGCGGGGACGCCAACCACAAGAACGACCCCGGTTGGCGTCCCAGCCAACCGGAACTCTTGCCAAGTGGTGACAATTTGATATGCACCCTTGCATTCGGATACATAACATATTGTCGGTGCAGTGCAGAGAGTCCGGCTGGCAGGTGTTTTGGGACATTTGCGACAGGTGGGACTGTTTTGCAAGTCCCCGATGTCCCATAAGTCACACGTTAAGGAGATTTTGGAACCAGGATTGATTTGGCCATTTTTAATCCTGGTTCTTGAATCTGTATTGTCAAAAATCATTTCCTCTTTTCGCAGGCATGGTTACATTTGCATCCGCAAAGCAATAACTATGAAACAATTTACAACCCTGCTTACTGAAATTACTGATGGTATTTTGCTGATTACCATTAACCGCGAGGACAAACTGAATGCTTTGAACAAAGCACTTATTGGCGAACTGGATGAAGTGTTAACTGAACTTTATAATAACGCCGAAATTAAAGGCGCCATTATTACAGGCAAAGGTCCCAAAGCTTTTGCAGCCGGGGCTGATATTGCAGAATTTAAAGGCATTGACGAAGCCAGCGGAAAAGCGCTTGCCAAAAGAGGGCATGATGTATTTTTTAGAATAGAAAATAGCCCTAAGCCGGTTATAGCCGCTGTAAACGGGTTTGCTTTGGGTGGTGGTTGCGAGTTGGCTATGGCTTGCCACCTGCGTGTTGCCAGCGAGAATGCAAAATTTGGCCAGCCGGAGGTTAAGTTAGGACTTATACCCGGTTATGGCGGCACCCAGCGCCTGGTTCAATTAATAGGTAAGGGCAAAGCACTTGAATTGTTAATGACTGCCGATAATATTGACGCTGCAACCGCTTTAAGGCTGGGCCTTGCAAACCATGTTGTAGCGCCGGATGTTTTAATAGAGACCTGCAAAGGGATAATGAATAAAATAAGGGCAGTTGCGCCGGTAGCCATTGCCAAAGTAATTGAAAGTGTAAACGCACATTTTAAAGATGGTGTAGATGGTTTTGAAGCCGAAGTAAATGCCTTTGGCCAGTGTGTGAATACAACGGATTTTGTAGAAGGAACTACAGCGTTTGTTGAAAAAAGGAAGGCTGTATTTATCGGTAAGTAGATTGAAAAATGGAATCAAGAGCCAAGACACAAGAACCAAGATGAGGTTTGTTGTATTTGGTATTAAGTCTTGCTTCTAAAATCTTGGTTCTAAACTCTAAATTAAAATATATGGAATTCAGAAAAGAAAAAGATACGATGGGTGTGGTTGAAGTGCCGGCCCACGTTTTCTGGGGTGCACAAACAGAGCGCTCGGTCGAAAATTTCAGAATAGCGCAGGACATTAATAAAATGCCTAAGGAAATTATAAAGGCGTTTGCTTATTTAAAGAAAGGTGCTGCCCTTACCAATCTTGATGCCGGCGTTCTGGCTAAAGATAAATGCGACCTTATTTGCAAGGTTTGCGACGAAATACTGGAAGGTAAACTGGACGACCAGTTTCCGCTGGTGGTTTGGCAAACGGGTTCAGGTACGCAAAGCAACATGAATGTGAACGAGGTTATTGCCTACCGGGCGCATGTAATAAACGGTGGTAGTTTGATGGACGAAAAGAAATACGTTGCGCCGAACGATGATGTAAATAAATCGCAGAGCAGCAACGATACTTTCCCAACTGCCATGCATATTGCTGCATATAAAATTTTGGTTGAAACCACTATGCCCGGTATTAAAAAGCTGCGCGATACCCTGGCCGCCAAAAGCAAGGAGTTTATGCAGGTGGTTAAAATTGGCAGAACGCACTTAATGGATGCCACGCCGCTAACGGTAGGGCAGGAGCTATCGGGTTACGTTTCGCAGTTGGACCATGGCTTGCGGGCAATTAATAATTCATTAGCCCACCTGTCTGAGCTGGCTTTGGGCGGAACAGCAGTTGGCACAGGCATTAATACCCCACCGGGATATGATGTAAACGTGGCAAAAAAGATTGCCGGTCTTACAGGATTACCTTTTGTAACGGCTGAAAATAAATTTGAAGCACTGGCTGCCCATGATGCCATTGTGGAAGCACATGGAGCCTTGAAAACTGTTGCCTGTTCGATGATGAAAATTGCCAACGATATCCGGTTGCTGGCATCGGGCCCGCGGTGTGGTATTGGCGAGTTGCATATACCCGATAACGAACCAGGCTCTTCTATCATGCCCGGCAAAGTTAACCCCACCCAATGCGAGGCCATGACCATGGTTGCTGCACAGGTGTTGGGAAATGATGTAGCCATTAACATTGGCGGCGCCACCGGCCATTTTGAACTGAATGTTTTTAAACCGGTGATGATTTATAACTTTCTACACTCCGCCAGGCTGATTGGCGATGTGTGTGTGTCTTTTAATGATAAGTGCGCAGTTGGCATTAAACCTATTGAAGAAAATATTCAGCGTAATTTGAATAACTCTTTAATGCTTGTTACTGCGTTAAATACCAAAATAGGGTATTACAAAGCTGCAGAGATTGCGCAAACTGCCCATAAAACCGGCAAAACTTTAAAGCAGACAGCAGTAGACCTGGGCTACTTAAAACCAGAAGAATTTGATGCCTGGGTTGACCCTAAAACCATGGTAGGCAAAATTGATTAAGTGTAATCCAATGTCGTTAAGTTAAGCATTGTCAAGGTTCGACCCGCTCTGGGGTCGTATATCTTCTTACTGGCAATTACTACAAAGCTGTGACCTCTCTGAGGTCAGGATTCCCTTAACTTAACGACATTGAAGTGTAATCTCATAATTTTATACAAATGGGCTGGCAAAAGCTAAGGTTTTTGGCTTTTGTTAATCCATTGTATATATTCACGCCTGTTAAATCAAAAAAACAACCCTAAGCACATGAAAAAACTCTTTAATCTCTTTATTGCTATTATGGCTTTAATTATGGCAGGTAATGCCCAGAATGTTTGTACTGTTAATACCACCAATACTAAGTTTGGTATTACGCCAAATGATACTACTGCACCAGCGGTTATAAGAGGGGCTGTGTTTGATACTGTTGCCCAGATATATGTTCCGGATACCTTTACTATTAATGTAGGGATTTCTGTTAGTATTACTATTGATTCGGTGACAATAGATACTGTTACCGGATTTCCACAAGGTATTACCTATACTACTAACCCCGGCGCATCAAAAACCATATATGGTGGGGGACGGTCATGTTTCAGAATTTCGGGTACAACAACTGACACGGTAGGTACTTATCCGCTTACTTTTGTTGGTAATGTAGCAATAACTTCTCCCCTGGGTCCAGGTAATTACACTATCCATCAGCTGGATTCTATGGCAGCGGCTAACCACGCCGGCCAGGGTTTCGGCTATTTTTTAAAGGTTGATGGTGGTGTTGGCATTAACGATATAGGCTCAAACTTTAACTCTTCATTAAACGTTTACCCTAACCCAACCAGCGGTAAGTTTGATTTAACTTTAACCAATGTAGATAAAATAAACGGCGATGTAAACGTTTATGATATGACCGGCAGAAGGGTGTTTACGCAGAAAGTAGATGCTACAGGTTTTTATAACACCTCAATTGACCTGAGCGCTTTTGCCAAAGGGCTTTATACCGTGCAGGTAAGGACCGAAAAAGGTGTTGCTTCTAAGAATATTTCAGTAGAGTAATTGCATTTATTTTAAAACATAAAACAGGAGTAACCGGGAGATGAGAAAAATATTTTTGACAACAGCTATACTTTTCGCATCTCTCGGTTTTGTCTTTAGTCAGACGTTTTCGAACCCGCCATGCACTATTGCGCCGGCTAATACCGATACTGGTTTAATAAGCCCTTCTTATGATTCAATTGCCTGTATAGAGCAGGGCCTTCCGTTTAGTGCTTCAGTGCAATTGGCTATGCCGGCCACCTTTAATGGTATCATTGTTCTCGATTCGTTGGTTATTACTTCTATCACCGGTTTCCCTCCCGGTATTGAATACAGGCAAAACCCGGCTTCGGGTATATACTATGCCGATTCAAACGGCTGCATTGCTTTTGCCGGCCTTACTAATGTAGACTCTGCCGCTTACCCGCTTGTATTTAACGGCTATGCTGTAGTAACTACGCAGAACTCAGGCACCCAAACTTTAACTTTTGCCCAATTGGCGCAATTGCAGGATAATCCGGTACCGGTTTATCAGTTGAATGTTATTTACCCGGGCGATTCATGCAATCTGCAATCTGCCACTGGTATTCAGAATATTATTCAAACATCGCATTTAAGTATTTATCCTAACCCCACCAACGGAAATTTTAATGTTGAGATAAACACGGATAAGGCATTAAGCGGCGAAATAGCGGTTTGCGATGTTACCGGCCGCAGGGTTTATATACAGCAGTTAAACACCTCAGGCTTTTATAAAACAATTGTTGACCTCAGCAATTGCGCTAAAGGTTTTTATGTTTTACAACTAAAAACTACAGAAGGTGTTGTGTCGAAAAGCATTTCTCTCCAGTAAATAAAGTTGCTGTTTTGCTATTCATTACATCCTGAAATATTTTTGCGGTAAAGGCCATATACTTCTGGCTTATTCAATATTTTTGCCGCGCTTTTAATTTAAAACAGAATATAACAAATGAAAAAAATCTACTCCCTGTTGGTGATTTTGGTAATGCTTGCAGGCATTGTAAACGCACAACCTCCTGCATGTACTATTGACCCCCAGGCCCAGCCTGTAGCCGGAATTTCACCCGCGCCCAATCAGTTACCCTGCATAGTTGCGGGCGAGCCGTATAACCAAACAATTCAAGTACAAAACCTGACAAGCCTGGACGGCATAATTGCAGTTGACTCTATGGTACTTAATTCTGTATCGGGCTTACCGGCAGGCATTAACTACAGTACAAATCCCAATTCTTTACAGGCCGGGCAAAACGGCTGCCTTACGTTTTATGGCACTACCAATGCACCGGCAGGACAATATACTTTAGCATGGGAAGGTACCGTTTGGTTTACGGCCCCCTTATTAGGCGCTCAATCTCAAACCGGAAATTTAAGCCAGTACGCCAAACAGTTTAAGTATTATCTGAATGTAATTAATCCGGGCGACTCATGCCGCCCTGCGGTTGCTACCGGTGTAAATGATTTCAGTTCAAACCTTAATTCTGCTATGTATGTTTTCCCGAACCCGAACAACGGGGCTTTCGAATTTAAACTGGATGCGGGCAAGCGGGTAAACGGCCAGATATTAATATACGATATGACCGGCCGTAAAGTGTTCAGCCAGGAATTAGATGCCGTGGGTATTTATACTACTTCTATTGACATCAGCACCTTTGCCAAAGGCCTTTACACCTTGCAACTTAAAACTGCTGATGGATTTGCCAGCAGAAGGATTTCGGTTGAGTAGGATTTTATAGAACGCTGACCTGCCTGCCGCAGGCAGGTTTGTTATGGTTTTTATAATCGTTAAATACAATGATTATAAAAGTTATATTTAGTTCATTTCTATCATCAGCCATTTTTACCCGACTATATAATTGTACGCGCTGTTTGGTATAGAGTAGTGCTGGCTATCTGATCTGTTTGCCCGCTTTTTCAGAAATCAAGGTGTCGCTTATGGCACTTTATTTTATTAAAGCGGTACCTTAATTTTAATGACTATCCGCATGATTACCTAAATACGTTAACGGCTAAAGCCTTTCCTTCTTTTCCTNNGTAATCATGCGGATAGTCATTTTAACTTTACTAAATGAACACTACCGAAGTAGTTGCGCAACTGGATAAGCTTGATGCTGTTTTACGGCCGGGGCTTTTTGTGCTGGTGGTTTTTCTGATACTGCTGGAATTGGCGGTATTATCTATAAAAAAAGTAAGCATTAACCATAGGGGCGGAGGGGTTAGTATATTATCGGGCGCATTTGTTTTTGGGTTAGAGGCCGTGGCTGATTTCCTTTTTTATTTATCAATTACTTACTGGTTGTACGCGCACCGCATTTTAGACATGGGTTTTAAGTGGTACGTGTGGGTGTTTTGTTTTTTGTTGTACGATTTGATGTTTTACGTGTCGCATTTACTGCAGCACAAGGTGCGGTTGTTATGGTGCTTTCACAGCGTACACCATACAGCTGAGGAGATGAGGCTCAGCACTGCCGTGCGCGGCTCCATGTTCGATTTTATTTATGCACCGCCGTTTTTTGTCCGGATGTGTGTGCCGGGTATTCACCCCCTGATGTTTATTGTGGTAAGGACAGTATCGAGGGTGTGGGGTGTGCCGGAGCATATCAGCGAACCACTTGCCGGTAACATGCCGGGGCTGAACCGCATTTTTATTACGCCTGATGTACACAGGGTGCACCATGGTAAAAACGCGCAATACATTGATAAGAACTACGCCGGGGTGCTAAGCATATGGGACCGCCTTTTTGGTACTTATGTTGAGTATAACGAGCAGCCGGTATACGGTATTTTAAAACCGGTAGATGCCAATAATTTTTTTGATATACAGTTTGCAGAGTTTAATGCTTTGTATGCCGATGTGCGCGCAACCCGGGGCTGGGCGAATAAACTGAAACTGACGTTAAAGCCGCCAGGTATTATTGTTTAGCAATAGTGGAAGTTGGACTGGTGTAACTGGAATTGTTGGCGTAAGTACTACAAAATTTATCGCAATCGGCTTGCGCGCTTGGCTTTACTGTTGGGGCGATGGTATCCATAATATCCAGATTGGGCTGTCCGGCAATAATGGACTTTGCTGTACAGGTGCAAATCCATTCTTTCTGGCATGAAATCAGGGTACATAATACGCCTGCAAAAAGGGTGATATAAAGTAATTTATTTTTCATGCTAAACTTTGTTGGCGTTAATTAATTAAATACCGGCTTGTTGGCTAAACTAGGAAATTTTTGGAGATAGTGAAACAGATGGGGCGGAGTCGCTAGTTGAAGGAAAAGAAGCCGGGTAGTAGGAGCAGGGGTAGCTGGGCCTGGGAAATGCAAAATGCGCCAGTCGGGAGACTGGCAGCTATTTATAGGTTCCAGGTCGACGTGTGTCACGAAGATAAGGGAA
>PMXD01000104.1 GCA_003165895.1 Bacteroidota bacterium
CTATAACGCGCGGGCCTTCGGACACACTAACAAATGCCTGCTATGAGGCTATGGAGAGCAATTTGTTGACGTGGTATTTTAAGTAGAATACCGAACGCTCAACTTTGCGGATATGTTCGCGTAAATGATTGTTTCTTATTATCTGGCTAAAAGGGACAATGTTTTTATTCAATTCATCAGCCGGTGGCAACAGGTTGCGCCTTTTCAATACTTCGGTGGTTAGTTCGTTTATTTCGGTTTGCTGGGTATTAATCAATTCTTTCAGCGCATCTAATTCAATAGAAGCATCTACATGCAGGTCTTTATAATTTGAACGGTTAAGCGTTTGCATCAGGTGTTGCAACTGTTGCTCGTACATAGCCAGGTTGTTTAACCAGCCGTAAAACATTTTACCCTCAATTGAATCATTCTTTTCCATAGTCACTATTGTTCCCGCGTTTGTATACATAAGACGCTATTAGAACGAAAGGTTCACCGGAATAATATGCAATGCCCGTTTTTTAATATTTTTTGTAAAAGTGTTCAGGTGTTCAAGTGTTAATGTGTTAATGTTAAATGCATTTACCTGAACACTTGAACACCTACGCACCTGAACACATTAACCGGGTAACGCCGCAACATTAATAGGCCGGTTAAAACTTTCTTCCAGCGAGATAAGAGTTTCCGTGCGGCTGATGCCTTCTATTTTTTGAATTTTATCGTGCAGTATTTCGCGCAAGTGTTGCGTATCCCGGCAAACTATCTTCAGAAACAGCGAGTAATTACCGGTGGTATAGTTGCAACTTATTACGGCATCAATCTTCTTTAACTCTTTAACCACCTTATCATAGCTGTCGCTGCGTATCAGGTATACGCCAATAAAGGCTGTTATATCCATGCCCAGTTTGGTAAGGTCAATTTGCAGTTGCGGGTTGCGCACTATGCCCAGTTTTTCCATTTTATTCATGCGCACATGCACGGTGCCGGCTGAGATAAACAACGTTTTACCTATTTCTGTGTAAGGTGTAAAGGCATTTTGCATCAGAATATTCAATATACTGATATCGGTGTTATCAATTTCGTAATTGAGAGCCATATTTTGTTTTTTGTTTTGATGTAATTATAACGAAAGTAAGTAAAAATTGACAATACCGTATACTTTGTGTCATTTTATTGAATTACTTGCAAATAAGTAAGCTGGTTATTACATTTGCATCATCGTTCTGGTAAATATATTGTTGGGTGATGAAATTGGCAGACATGCCCTCCTGTCCCGGGGGTGAGGATTCCGGCATAAATCAGGTTACATCTTATACTTCGCAATGCGGGGCGTAAGATGGAACTGCGACTAACCGCCTTGTGTAGGTTCGACTCCTGCTCCAACAGCTAAAGAGTGGTGGTTCCCTGTTTGTAACAGGGAACTCCGCTTTAAGGAAGTTTTAAAACTGATAACTATGAAAACGCTCCCCGCCGCTTTGGTCTTTTTCATTGTTTACTACGCACTTTGGTTGCTTAGTTTGCCGGTCAGGGTACTTCAAAATTTTATTCAGGTCATGTCCACCGGTGATGACTTGTAAACTTACTCGTTGTTGAGAGGCAACGATACACGGGGGTGGAAAAAAAAGTTCGTTTTATACGGGCTTTTTTTTTGCCCTTTTTTTAACGTGTTCAGGTGTTCAAGTATTCAGGTGTTCATGTTGTGTCCTTTCTTCGAGGTTGCTTTCGGATTGCTGTATTAATCATAAAATTCATAATTAATCAGCGTCCCCTGCTATTTCTGTATTCCGCAACATTCTCCTACTTTTACCAAAAATTGAAGCATGGGCCATTATGTAGATAACAACCTGATTAAAGATGAACATGTGGTTTATGAAACCAAATATCATTGGAAGATATTTCTGTCGCTCAGTGGTATTTTCACGCTTTTTATTCTACCGGCGTTGCAACGATGGAGCGATGAATTTGTAATAACGGATAAAAGAGTGATAGTTAAAACCGGTATCATCTCGCGCCGCACTTTGGAAATGAACCTGAACAAAATTGAAAGCGTGAATGTTGACCAAAGTATAATGGGCCGCTTGCTGGGTTACGGAACCATTACAATTATAGGCACCGGTGGCACCCACGAGTCGTTCCCTGACATTGGCCATGCGGTAGAGTTTAGAAAGAGATTTCAGGAGGTGTCATCATAAAGTGTGTTCAGGTGTTTATGTGTTCAAGTGTTCAGGTAAGTGATCGTGGTTGTGTTTGATTTGCAGTTAAATTCAGGAGCAGAGTAGTAGTCATCATATTTGCATTCCCCGGCTGTTTACTCTGTATTTTACTCCGTGCGATAAATGTATTTAGGTATTATGTATTATTGAGGAACTCTGTTATGAAAAAGAAGAAAAAGGATGAACTCAACAGCCCCAAAAGCAACCAGGCCTTTGACCCTGAGCTAATGCGCATGTATATGATGGGGGCCACTAACCCCGGCTTCAGCAATAAAAGCAGAATTGAACGGGCCGATGATGTTATTGACCTGCACCTGGAGAAAGTAGATTCAGGCAACGGGCCGGTTCCCAGCCAGGACGCATTATTTGTGCAGATAGAGAAATTTGAAGTGGCGCTGGATAAGGCCATTGGCGCCGGCAAACTGGAGTTTAGGGTAATACATGGTTTTGGCAAAGGGAAACTGAAAGAGGCCATCTATAAGATACTTGACAAGCATCCCCACGTGCGCAGTTACGAAAACGACCACCACAGCCGTTACGGCCACGGCAGCACCCTTATTCAACTAAAATAGACAGATGGATTTTTGAAGTGTGCGTATGTGCATTAGCCTCGTTTTAAAATGTGCGTACTTTGTGGATAAAATATTATCCCAAATGAAGAATCTACTAAAAGTAAGCGCCCTGATGTTATTGATATGCTTTGGTTTATCAACTGTAAAAGCGCAGGAGTTGGCCAGTTTATCAACAGGTGGATATCCTGAAGCCAAAGCTACCACCGAAAAACCAGCGGCCCCGGCAGCAACCGGAACCCCCGTTACCCTTGTTATTAAAAACAGCTCTGAAAAGCCCATGATAGTTTTTGCCGGCGCCAAAGAAGAAATACGCAACCCCAAAGTTCAAACCTATGGCGGCCTTAGCAAAAACACAGTTTACCTGCAATCAAACGATGTGGTTTGCCTGATGACCTCCGATTACAAACCCACTGCCTGCACCAACATTAAACCCGGCGCAACTACTATTGAAATAAATACCTCAGGTAACGCTATCAGCAGCAAGTAACAGAAAGTTATTTCTGAATGCTGATTTATGATTTATGAATTAAAAGGCAATGCTCTCTCAGCTAAAGTCTTTATAAATTTAGCATTCCTAAATCATCATTCATAATTCAAAAATCATAATTCATAATTCATTAT
>PMXD01000119.1 GCA_003165895.1 Bacteroidota bacterium
AATGACATTGCCCTGCGGAGACGGTCTGAAAAGGATTTCAGATGAGAAATGTATTGCCCGTTTTCTCTACTGCCCCGCTTCAATCAAAAATTTGTAAACGCAAACTGAGTGATAGATTTCACCAGGTTGAAGTGTAGTACTTGGGAAATTCGTTTTATTAGGAGAGTCGGGAAAGTGTTGCGTTTCAAGGCAAAACGCCGAACGGAATAAATAAGGTTTGCTGGCTTTGCCGATATCCTTTCCGTTTAAAAAGTTTCCGCCATAAAATTGCAAACCGGGTTCATTGGTCCATACTTCCATCGTTCTGCCACTCAGTGGCTCTGAAATCCTGGCGGCTAAAGTAAGTCCTGCGGCATTGGCTTCATTTTTGTTTAAAACAAAATTATGGTCGTAACCCTTTCCGTATTTAAGCTGGTTGTTTGCTGCTTCCAGGTTTTGCTTTATGGTTATAGGCTTGCGGAAATCAAAAGGAGTTCCGTTAACTGCAGCGAGTTCACCGGTGGGTATCAGGCCCTCGTCAACCGGTGTGTAGCGGTCGGCATTTATCTGCAGCACATGGTCGTTGATGGTGCCATTGCCCTCGCCGTTTAAATTAAAAAACGAATGATGTGTGAGGTTTATTACCGTTGCTTTATCGGTGGTTGCTTCGTATGTAATACTCAGTTCATTTTGGTTGGTAAGTTTGTAAGTAACTTTTACCTGCAGGTTACCGGGATAACCTTCTTCGCCATCAGCCGATAAATAGGTTAATACCAGCGTTTGGCTATCGGGCTGCAGTGCATCCCATACAACCGCATTAAAGCCTTTTTTGCCACCGTGCAGGTGGTTGGCCCTGTTATTGGTAGCAAGGGTATATTGCTGGCCGTTTAAGCTGAATTTGCCATTGGCTATCCTGTTACCATACCTGCCAATCAACGCCCCGAAATACGGCTCCCGGGCATGCAGGTAGCCATCAATATTGGGATAGCCCAGTACAATATCGGCCATGTTGCCGTACCTGTCGGGCACCATAAGCGATACCACTTTGCCACCGTAATTTGTTATAGCGGCGTTAAGCCCGTTTTTGTTTTTCAGAAAAAACAGGGAGACTTTTTTTCCATCAATCGTTTTATCAAAATCTGCCGGTTTTAATGTTGTGTTCACAGTAGCGTTGAATATATAGTGTTTGAATGTATTAATTTCTTCAATATTATAAGGTTTGCCATTGGGATATAACAAATCATGGAACCAGACTTTCGGCGGTTCGTTAGATGGCTTTGAGCCCCATGGATAAATGGTTTGGGTTTTACCCGAAACAAAGCCCCAGTTAATACATCCTACTCTTTCTCTTTTAAAAACGGGCAAATTGGTTTTGGCAATACTGTTGCGGGTGCGGGCCATCCATTCGGTGCAAATAACAGGCCGGCCATTGGTTTTTAACTGCTGTATTTGTTTTGCAAGACCGGCGCTATCGCTGTAATTATGGAAAGTAATAACATCGGCATTGCTTAACTGAAAACTGTTTAACTCTTTGTTTGAGGACCAAATGCCCGCAGAAAGCGGTTGCGATGGGTTAACCTGCCGCGCCCAGCTAAAAATGGATTTTAAAAACGGCAGCGACCTTGTTTTGTTGTTGGAATTGCCGGGCTCGTTATACAAATCCCATAACAGGATACGCGGGTCGTCTTTAAAAGTGGTTAGAATGTCTTTTACGTATTTTTCTAACCTGCCCCATTCGGTTTTGTTATGGCTATCAAGCACTATTCCCTTTCCCGGGCTTTGCATCCAGCCCGAATTATGTACACCGGGCACAGGTTTTGGCTGAAGGCCAATTTTTGGATTCTCATTCCAGCAATCATCAAAAAAAACAAACAGGGGCTTTACGCCGTGCTTATCGGCGATGCGTAAAAAGGTGCTCATGCGTTCTTTAAAGCCCGTGGGGTCTGCCTGGTAAGCCAGGTCGTGCAGAAAAACCCTTGCGGTATTAAAACCCATATCGGCCGCCCATCCCAGCTCGCGGTCGATAGTAACCGAATCAAAAGTTTCGGCCTGCCACATTTCCAACTGGTTAATGGCAGTGCTGGGTATAAAATTGCAGCCAACCAGCCAGGGCTGGCCGGCATACCATTGGTTGGCCTTCTCTTTGCTCCATACCTGGGCGTTTGCATAACAGCAGGTTAAGGCAGCAAATAAGAGTAGAAAATAGTGTTTCAATTTCATTGCTCGGATGTTGAATGTAATGAAGACCTAAAGGAAAAATAATTAATGGCCCTTCTATTTAAAAACATAGCGAAAGTTAATAAGAAATGCCATCTCACCGGGTTCCGCAATCTTCGCGCAAAACCTTTCAGTTAGCCAGGTAATAGGCAAGGCTTACACTGAAAGGTTTATCCGTGTTTGTCTGCCCCGGCAAGGGGTCCGCTTCGGGACCCCTGCGTTTAAGCTGGACTGGCCGCAGGGAATGAAACAGAAACCCCGCAGAAACGGTATCAAACTGATTGTTACATAATTCACACCTTCTTCTGATTAATGAACCATTTAATGCCTGAAGCTGCATTTAAAATACTTACATTCACTACAGGCAATACAGAACGGAAACGCAGCCTTTTTTAAAAATACAGATGTTAAAACAAATACCATTTTGATATAGCGCAAATGGCTCATTAATTGCCACCATTATTTCAAGCCCGGTCTTTTACTCCACCGGTTCATTTAAAACATAAAATATGAAAGCTACAGGCATCGTATTGTTGATTCTGGGATTGGGGTTAACCATTTTTACCTCCGTAAAATTCTTTACCCGCGAAAAAGTGGTTGATATAGGCAAACTCGAAATTACACGCGATAAGCCCAACTATCTCAGCTGGTCGCCGGTGATTGGTGTTGTGGTAATGGCCGTGGGCGGTGTTTTAATCTGGCAGGGCGGCAGAAAATAAAGTCCTTTACCCTTTTCATTAATCACAAACAATAAGTTATGAATATCAAACGGATTTTCGGAGCCATACTTACCCTTGCGGGTATTGGGGCACTAATATACGCGGCAATAGTTTTTGCCAATACCAGCGGAGGCAACCGCGACATAAGGTCGCTGATTATTTTTGGGGTATTGGGCCTCTTGTTCTTCCTGTCCGGAATGGGCCTTGTAAGGGCCACCAAAGACAGCGAAGGCACCGCATAACGGTCAAATTGTTCCCTGTTAACAAGGTTCTGTAAGTATGCTGTCCGCGTTGAGGGCCAGGTTTGTAAATATTGGATTCAGTATTTAAACATTTGTTTGTTGCAATTTAAAATCATATTTTAGATAAAATAAAATACACTATTATGGCCAAGAGTATAAAAAAATCAGCCGGCAAAAAGGCAAAAAGCCCGGCTAAAAAAGCGGTTAAAAAAGTAGCAGCCAAAAAAGCACCGGCTAAAAAAGTGGCAGCCAAAAAAGTTGTCGCAAAAAAAGCAGCTCCGAAGAAAGTAGCTGCAAAAAAAGTAGCTGCAAAAAAGGTAACCCCTAAAAAAGCAGTAAAAAAGGTGGCAGCTAAAAAAGTTGTTGCTAAAAAGGTTGCCGCTAAAAAAGCACCCGTTAAAAAAGTGGCATCTAAAAAAATAGCATCTAAGAAAGTTGCGGCTAAAAAGGTTGTTGCCCAAAAAGTTGCACCTAAGAAAGTTGCTGCTAAAAAAGTGGTTGCTAAAAAGGTAGCTGTTAAGAAAGTAGTGGCCAAAAAGGTAGCTCCTAAAAAAGTTGCTCCGAAAAAAGCAGTTGCCCCAAAGGTAACGCCGAAAAAAGTTGCTCCTGAAAAAGTAGTTGCAAAAAAGGTAGCTCCTGAAAAAGTGGCCCCTGAAAAAGCAGCTGTAAATGAGCCAGTGGCCCCGGTTGTTGAGCAAACTCAAAGCACACCGGTTACCCAGGAACAAAGCGCTGTTACCCCAACAACTGAAAGTGTGGTTACCACACCTGAAACTACGCCGCAGATATCCCACGGCACCGATCAGCATTTTATTCCGGCCCACGGCAAAAACGTTCCCCCGCCTGTACATGATGCTGTTAAAGAAGAGCAGCTATTTCACCACAACGAAGAGCTGGCCATGCAACAGGAAAATAATAAAACAAAAGCCGCTATGGCCCGCCGCATGGGTAGAAAAAGAATTTTCCGTATACCGGGAAAAGGCTAATGCGATAACAAGCTGGATTTGCTGAAGTGAACAATGTCATTGAATTAACACGCAATGCTGTTAAACCAGAAGTGCACAAATGTTCGACCCCGGCTGGGGTCGTATATTTATAGATTAAGATTTGCTATAAAACTTCGACCCCGGCCGGGGTCGCATGTGGCATTTTACACTATGGGTACCGTTAAGTCCATGACATGCTGAAATGAACAGTAAATTCTGTCCGTAAGCTTAAAATATGGTAATAACACCTGTGTTGCGTTGATTATATTTTCGCTTTATACCATGCAGATAGGGCACCCCGGCACCAATAAGTGCGCCAACTGCATACCCGGTTATAATATCAGTAAAATAATGCTCGCCGGCTGCATATCGTAACAGCCCGGTAACCACAGGCAATGCGGCACACAAAGCCCAAACTACAGGCTTTGCTTTTGAACCGGGACTGTATTGCGTAAACACCGTGGCAAAGCAATAACTCATGGCCGCCACGGTAGAGGTATGGCCCGAAAAGAACGAGGTGAAATTATCTTTGGTGTATTTGGTGCTAAGCGGAATAGAAGGGTTATAAAGCAAAGGGCGCTTTCTTCTTACCGTTACTTTAAATAATTGGGTAACAGATAAGTCCATAACCAGCACTTCGGCGTTCAGGGCTGCAATTTTGCCATAATCTTTGCGGCAGTTTTTATTAAACAGGTGCAGTAAAGGCATATCTATAGATGAATACAAAAAAACATCGCTTGCGGTGCCTGCCTGCTTTGAATGCATATATGTAGCACTGCGGTCGAAAATATTTACGTTGTTACGGTTAAGTGTAGCAATACTTGCCTCGGGCGGCAGTTTCCATGAAGTGCCAACAAAGTAAGACGCCCCCAAAACCACCAGGGTACCAAGGCAAATAGGTTGGTCCAATTGCTTCTGGAATTTATACGGCGAAACAAATTGCCCTGATACCATTATACTGCTGCTGAGGCACAGAAAAAGAAGTACGATGCTTTTCATTATCACTGCAATTTAATAAAGAAGTGGAAGTAGTTTGAGGAACGCCAAAAACAGAGGCGCATTACAAATGCGGTGGCCTTTTCGGCGACAATTACAAATGACTGATAATAGGTGAGGGATGAGCCACGTTAGCGGCTAAAGCCTTGTAGTACATTATAACGCCGACCACCTTTTTGCGCTGTTAGGTGCAAAACGTTTGTGGGTACCCCTACGGTTCGGGTGCCAGTTACATGTAAAAGGGCAACACTTCCATTTGTCATATTGAACGATAGTGGAATATCTTAAAGTTCCGGCTTGCGGAGCCTGTGTGTGATGGACTGAATGTTGTTGATATTTGCACATTAAGATCCTTTACTATCGTTCAGGATGACAAGAGCGTGGGGGGGTATTGGTTGTTGTGTTGACGATTGGATGACCGGTGAATACAAATACAGGATTGCTTCGCAGGGCCTTGCAATGCCCGGCTTTTTTATATACTGCTTCAATAATCCCTGTGTATTCCTTATTATCTCCAATATTATCACTCAATAATTTTACCAACCAACTTATCAATTTCAACCATTTCAGCGGCTAAGTGCTTTTTAATAGTCAAACGCAAGTTGCCTAACAGAATACCACTTACCTGTTGTTTGGGTACGTTATCCTGTAAGTATTTTTTAGCTTTTTGATGACATACCTCACTTAAAGCTGCAAGGCGTATATGGGTTTTATTGTTGACATCGTAAACAGGATAGTATATGTCTAATATTTTTTTGTGAACATGCCTTGCGCCAAATAACCCTCTGGCTTGAAAATCTTTCATCCTTTCATTGGGGGCCGTTGAGTTAAAAATAGCGCTCAAATAATAGGCCTCATTTATATCGTTGGTGTGATAAACATATGCAACACTTTCTACTAAAAATTCCAGGTCGTAATCCTTTCGGGTAACGATAGTGGCATTTGCATCTTTTGCAGAAGCGTTATATAAAACTAAATACTTTGCATTCAGATTCTGCTCAGTAAGCTTATTTTGCCAGTTTATATAATCTTCACTGCTTATATTTTTGTTTTTTTCTGTTTTGTGGATTTTCCAGACATTTTCACAATTCTGAAACCAACGGGAAGCATTAAGATAGCCCTGTTTCATAAGTTCCTTTGCGTCGTACATCTGAATTGTTTTCTGTTTGTTTTTTCGGTCAATAATTACAGGTAGAACCACATAATCCGGCTCATGTAATAGAAAAGGTAAAATACT
>PMXD01000198.1 GCA_003165895.1 Bacteroidota bacterium
GGGCGATCCCTTGCGGTCGCCCTCTTTTACGCAAGCAGCAAATAACACCTATTGGTTTAAACTGAAATAAACGGCGGCATTTTCATTTCATTTCGTCCTTCACCGCCAAAGGGCGACCGCAAGGGATCGCCCCTACATGATTCCAATGGGATATTGATTCCAGCGGCATCTCATATTTATAGCCCAAACCGAACAACATCAACCGACACCAGCGGTGTCGCATAATGGCTATTTTGCCAGCTATGGGGAATTTATGCGATGCCCCTGGCATCGGGGAAATTTACTATCATGTTTTCTATAGAGATGTCATTGCCCTGCAATGAAGAATAAAAGCAAATTATCTGCGTAATGCGTAGACAATTAACGTGGGTTATTATCTGCTACCCCAAGGGTTAAACCAAAAGTTGTTTAGTTTCCTTATCTTTATGGCACTTAATTAAAGTTATATGTTTCGTGAAACAAACCATACTGTAACAGAAGCAATTATCAATTTGGTACGCACCCTGCCGGAGCGTGAACAAAAGATTATTGCTAAAACGCTCAATACTACCAAACCAACAAAAAAGTTGAGTAAGAAAGAAAAAAAAACGCAAGAGGTATTAAATGACATTGCTGAAGGCTTACGGGAGATTAAAGAGGCAAAACGCACCGGTAAAAAAATGATGACTTTAGACGAAGCGTTGAATGAACTCTAAGACGCAAATAATAAGCAGTAAACTCTTTTTGGGCCACCTGAAAAGACTGCGTAAGAAATTTCCCTCTATTAAACAAGACGTAGAAAACCTTAAAGCTGAATTATTAACCAATCCCCGAACTGGTTTTGACTTAGGTAACGGTGCCTATAAGATTCGATTAAGGATTAAGAGCAAGGGCAAAGGAAAGAGTGGCGGAGCCCGTGTTATCAGTTACGTAGAAACGGAGGTAATTGGTTTTATTCAAAACAATGTGGTAAACCTGCTAACTATATACGACAAGTCGGAAGTTGATACAATTAGTAAAGAGCAAATTGATTGGCTGATCAAGAAAATAAAAAATGAATGAAACAGTAATTTCGTAAGCCAATTATTTTAAGAAGAAAGAACTCCCCTTTACTTATAACTCACACTCTTCACCGCCTCCACCACCTTAGCCACACTCGGCAAATAAGCCTCCACTAAATTAGGAGCATAGGGCATAGAGGTATCCGTTGAACAAACCCTCCGTATAGGGGCATCAAGATAATCAAACGCATTGCGCTGTACCTCAAATGTTATTTCAGAAGCAATAGAACAAAAGGGCCAGCTTTCATCCACAATAACCAACCGGTTTGTTTTTTTAACCGACGTAACAATGGCCGCAATATCCAAAGGGCGAATAGTGCGAAGGTCAAGCACTTCTGCACTGATACCTTCCTTTTCAAGCTCCTCAGCAGCTTTTAAAGCCAGCTTCATCATCTTGTTATAGCTAACTATGGTAACATCCTTTCCTTCGCGTTTAATGTCAGCCTTGCCAATGGGTATCAGGTATTCTTCTTCAGGCACCTCGCCCATATCGCTGTACATCATTTCACTTTCCATAAAAATAACCGGGTCCATATCGCGGATGGCCGATTTTAGCAGGCCTTTGGCATCGTAAGGGGTTGAAGGCGATATAACCTTTAAACCCGGCACCGAAGCCAGCATATTGGTAAGCATTTGCGAATGTTGCGCCCCCAACTGCCCCGCACTGCCCTGCGGCCCCCGGAAAACAATAGGCGAACCAAACTCACCCGCACTCATAGAAAGCATTTTGGCCGAGCCATTAATAATCTGGTCAAAAGCCAGGAGGGCAAAGTTCCAGGTCATAAACTCAACTATCGGTTTTAAGCCGTTCATAGCGGCGCCCACTCCAATACCGGTAAATCCCAACTCAGAAATCGGCGTATCAAAAACCCTCTTTTCGGTAAATTCGGCCATCATTCCCTGACTTACTTTATAAGCGCCATCATATTCAGCTACTTCTTCGCCCATTAAAAACACAGTTGGGTCAAGGCGCATTTCTTCACTCATGGCCTCACGCAATGCTTCACGAAAACGTATTTTTCTCATACCTTCAAATTTGAGGTGGTAAAAATAATAACCTATTTAAAACCAGCTTGTTTAATTTATAAATAGCCCCGTCATTGAAGTACCAACCCTTGGGCAAGGGAAAAAATCTGGATGACGCGAAAAGACCTTCTCAGCCGAGTCTCCCTTCCGAAGGTTGGGGACTCGGCGTGAGGGTAGACCGCATGCACGCTGAGTCCCCCATTCCTCAAAGCAGGAAAGGGGAGACTCGGCGATGAAGGTCTTAAAACTTCCCTATACACTTATCTAAACCACAAGGTTTTCGCCTCTCTATTTTTGCTCTGAAAACTGTCATTGGCAGCGAAGCCGAACCAGGGGAAATGTCGAAGACAAAGGGGTGAGGCAAAACAAAAGCCCCTCCTTGCGGAGAGGCCCGATTTTTAAACTTTTGGGTGGCTTATGGGGGTCGAACCCACGACCTGCGGAACCACAAACCGCTGCTCTAACCAACTGAGCTAAAGCCACCGTATTCAGCCACAAAAATAATCATCTGGGGCAAATACTGAAATCTTAAAGCGTAAATCAGCAAAAACAAAGCATAAAGCCCCGTTTAATTATTTGGAGGGCTCCACTTTTAAGGTAAAACTCCGTTCCTTACCATTAAACGGCGATTTTACCAAAGCACCTGTTTTATCCAGCAACTCCAGCTTTACCTTGCTTTCACCCAAAGGCAGGCCTTCAATCAGGTATGGTTCCCATTTGGTAAGTATAAACTCCGTTCCGTTAATCGTCGCCCTCACTTTATAGCCGGTTGCCGATAAATCGCAGTTAACCAGGTAAAAATCAAGCATTACTTTGCCGGTTTCCTTTTCGCCAATATATTCTCCTTTCGGGCGGCTTAAAAAAACATGCGGCGCCCTGGCATTAAAATCGGATTTAGCATTGGGGCCTACTACATTAAACTCCTTCAAAATATACGACTTCTTATGCTTCAGGCTCTCGTGATACGAACGCGATAAAAAAGCAAGCAACACATGGTGGCCCGGTTTCATGTCACTTGCAATGGTTGGACTGTATGAAGCGGCATAGGGTGCATCATCCATAATAAAGTGAATATGCTGGCCCTTAGCCGAATTAGCACACATCTTTTGGCCTGCATCCGGCGTTTGCGCACCCAGGGTGTAATTCTTTACTTCAAACTTAAAAGTATCCATACCGGGCTTTAAAGTAGCCATGTTAGCGGGCGAGGTAAGACTTAACTCGGCATCCGGAAAATCAGGCGATCCCTTTAACTCATACAACTTTAATCCGTTCTTTTCCTGCAAAGGCTTTTCGGTTTGAAAAGAAAGCCCGATAAATGCGCTAACTACCACAACCGCAATAGCTGTAAATCCAAATTTTCGTTTCATGTTTTTTTGATTTGCGGGTAAAGTTATCATTATTTCTACTTTTGAACGTTAACTAACCACAAAACTGTTTTACAATAACAACTGCCACTTGGAAGCTGTTTAAAATTAAAAAAAACAAATACATGTTATCACAAAGCACACAAAGTTNNAAACTGCATTTGGATTTAATTTTAAACCGCCATTTTTAATGGGCAAACCGGTAACAACCACAAATGTTCAAACTAAATAAACTCGCCAGCCTGCAAATATTCCAGCTTATCAGGTATGCTGCGTTCGTGGTTATTGGTATCGGTTTTGCCAAGCTCTATCTATCTCAAACCGAAATAGGCCAGTTTGAAACCTTCATCCTTATAAGCGGCATGGTGAGTTTCTTTTGGGTAAGTGGCATTATCAATGCCATGCTTTCGGTTTATCCTAACAAAAACGCCGAAACCCAAAAAGCAATTCTAACCAGCACATTTTTATCGCTAACCATATTCACGCTCCTCGCAGCAGCATTTCTGTATTGCTTTTCAGCTAACCTCTTTACCTTTTTGCACAAACCCGGCGACCATCGTATCGCTAACCTGTCAATTATCTATCTCCTGCTAACGGGGCCTTCTTTCATAATAGAGTATGTCCTCTTTTTAAACGAAAAAAATAAAGCTGTCATTCTTTACGGCAGCGTTATGGCCATTCTATCTGTTGCGCTGGCGTTGGTGCCTGTAGCCCTTCATTACCCTATTGAATATGCTATGTGGGGTCTTATATCAGTAGCAGGCATTAAATTAATAGTGGCAGTTATAGTGCTTCAAAAATTTGCAACGCTAAAGCCCAACATCAACCTGCTGCTAAAAACAATGGCTGAAAACCTGAAACTATCAGCCCCGCTAATCGCCTCAGTTTTTGTAGCCGGTTCAGCTGAGTATATTGACGGCCTTATAGTAAAGACTCAGTTTGACGACCCATCCCTCGCGCTTTATCGCTATGGTGCCAAAGAACTGCCCGTGTTACTTATTATAGCCAACACCTTCAGCACCTCTATGATACCCGCCATAGCCGCTAATCTCGAAACCGGTTTAAAAGAACTAAAAGAGAAGTCGGCTAAAATGATGCACGTCTTTTTTCCACTCACCATCATATTAATGCCATTAAGTCCCTTCCTGTATAAGTATGTATTCAATTCCGGATTTCTATATAGCTCACTCATTTTCGATATCTACCTGTTGTTGGCCATACCACGCCTGCTGTTTCCGCAAACCATACTTATGGGTATGCAAAAAACTTCATTCCTGCTACTCTCTTCTGTGTTGGAAATCATCATCAACGTCTCACTTAGTATTTACCTTGCACAACAAATCGGCCTGCCGGGCATCGCTATCGGCACTTTTGTGGCCTACACTTTCGATAAGATTTTCCTGATTTCCGTCAACCGTTTTTATTCCAAAATTCCGGTTTCAAAATACGTACCACTCATCCCCTACTTTGTATACGTAATTTTGACGTTTGTATCGTTTTTTTGTAGCTTACAAGTACTTAAAAACTGCTGATTTTTTTTCACAAAAATCACATTCTTAAAAGCTGACTCTCAATCAGTTACAAGTCAATTTTTATTTTGACTTAAATCATGAAACTTTTTGAAAGAACGGGGCGTAAAGCTATTTATAAATACCCCCCGAAAATTCAGAATCATGAAAACATTTTACACCATTTTAGCGCTAACCCTGGCCGCAGAATTTGCAGATGCAAAAACCTACACCCTGGGTTCCGGAAAATGGACCGATGCTAAAATCTGGAATAACGATTATCCCGGAACCACCATCAAAGCCGACGACATAGTTATCATCACCGGGCAGGTTACTGTAAACACAGGCATAGTAGTTGACGGAATGCTTACCGTTGAGAAAGGTGCATTTATGGTAGGCATGAAAGACCTGGTTATTTCAAAATCGGGCAAGTTTATAAATAACGGCAATACCGTAATGAAAAGAATTATAAACGAAGGCACTATCGACAATAACCTGGTAATAGAGTCTATGAATGACATGGACAATAAAGGCCTGATAGAAAACAACAACAATGTAGTGGCCGGTAACAACTTCGAAAACTTTGGCGGCGATGCAAAGGGAAACGGCGGGGCTTACTATGTAAACAATAATGTCTTCACTTCACCTTCCTCAAACTTTGGTGTGCAGGTAAAAGTGTTTTACGGTAACGAAATTGAAAACTCAGAAAAAACCGCACCCACCGCTTCGCTGTTTTTAAATGCATCATTCAATTCAAACAACGGTGTGGTACTAAATATTGCAAATCCGCAAAAACTTAACATCATATCATACCGGCTGGAAAAAAGCCTTGACGGCAGTAACTATACCTTACTCGGCATTCTATCTGATAATAACGGAAACACAAATTTTACTGATAGTAAAATTGGCAGCAACCTTACTTACTACCGCGTAAAAGCACTCAGCGCTAACGGTGAAGAAATTATTCTTCCCATAGCCACCGCCAAAGTACCGGCACCGGTATCGCCCAAAGCCTACTCCTACGCCAACTAATTAAATACCCATAGACTAACCAAATACAGCGGGCCTTAGCGCCCGCTTTTTTTATGCCCGCATTTACCCTCTCTATACGAAGCATGGAGAGGTGTTTCATACCGCCTTTCGCGGGAGTGCCCGCACGAAGTGCCGGGCGGCAGAGGCCTGTATTTTGCATTCTCCCTCTCTTTTTTTCAAAGAGANNAGAGGGATGTCCGGCAGGACAGGGTGAGTTGGCTGTTTACGGTATCTGATAATCAATCACCGTACTCGCCGCCACCGTACCCGCCGGCCCCAAAGTAAAAGGAACATTCGCCGTGCTCACATAATCACCGCTATCCAACACCCCATCCCCGTTCGCATCATAATAAGCGTACAAATAATAACTACCCGGGTGCATCAAAGTAAATGTAAACGACGACTGATATGCATCCAGTATAACATACCGGCTCCGGTAAATCATATTCGCTGTATTAAAAGTAAAACCCGAAATCAGGGGTTGCGTTGTTACCAGCAAAAACACATGGTTGTTCGGTGCAAAACTCAGCCCCGGTGCAGTATACGATAAAGTAGCCTGCCCCACATAAGGCTGCGCACTGGCCGGGTAAGGGTCGCCGCTGCCCTGGTAAAATACAGATTCCGAATCAGCAGCAAACGTGGTACTGAAATTTTGCACCATTACCTTTTGCGGAAAATTAAAATGAGCAATAGCCACCTGGCAACTGCTGGTATCCTGCAGCTTCGCCCTCCACTGCATATGCGGCGTAGGCCACGGTTCGGTATTATATACATTGGTAAATGCTAATATTATCAGGCTATCCTGTTTAAAGGTAATATCCACAATATCCCTTTTCATACCCTTCACAAAATCCGCAAACCGGTAAAACGACTGACTGCCCGTTTCCGATACACTGTCAATCTCCATATACGACACCCTGCTCATGCTGTGAAACGACCCACCGTTCCTGAACGCCAGCTTATACGCCGAATCATGATAACAGATAAAAAAAGACATAAAAATATTATTAGCTGTGTCCAGCTCATTTTTAGCCCCCACCTGCCCCGCACTGTAAGGCCTGAAATCCACTATCCACTCCGGGTAACTGCCCAGTGCAGTCTCCGACACCACGCCGCCATCCCAAATGCCGCATATCTTGCTCAACAGGTTATAACCCATCACCTGCGTGCTTGAAGTAATCGGCGGAGGCGTATGATTAACCACCACCTGCTGCGTAGTAGTATCCTTCTTCTTACAACCGTAAAAAAGCATACTCAATAAAAATAATGTAAAAATCAGGCGCATGCGCATAGTGCTAAAAGTTTTACCCAACAAAAGTGCTAATTTCTACGGCAATATCCGGTAAGCATAGTTTTGTTATAGTGAGCGAAGCCGAACTACAAAACAACATAGTGCGGGGTGGTTGACACTTTTTCAAAAAAGAACCACTGATAATCAACTAATTACAAAACACCCATGTAAACCCAAAACGCCATTTTCATCATCATTAAATGATTATCAACCCCATATAAACATATAAAAAAACACCAAATGTAAGCCCTATGTCAACCACTCTCCTCAACAGCCGCCCCTTCCGTCCCCTTAAAGGTGGTTTGCGTTTAGGTAAAGATGCGGATAGTCATTTACAAAGGGACAACCACCTTAAACCCAACTTGTTAAGTTCACCTAATCCTTAACTCACGTTAAAGTAATGAATCGTAACACATTAGCCCCTCCAAGAGGTGGTCAAAAATTTCCGG
>PMXD01000180.1 GCA_003165895.1 Bacteroidota bacterium
CCCTATTTAGTCCCTCCTGTAATTATAAGTGCTCGCAATTATTTAATAATCAATTAATTGTGATAGTAACAGTCTTTCGGGGACGGAAGGGGCGGCTGTTGGGAATGTTGCAATATGGTAGCGATGTCGGGGAGAGGCCTGTATTGAATCCTTTTAATATTTTCGTGCAATATTGAAGTTAACGGCACTATGAAAAAACTCATCAAAACTACGACCCTGTTTTCATTACTGGTAGCGGGCATATTTGCATTAACATCCTTTGCCACAGATAGCTTACCCAAAACATTTACCGACCTGCTTACCCGCACCAATATGGTTTTTGAAAGCCCTGATAGCGTGGCTTCTACGCCGCTTATATATACGCATGCCATAAGTTATGAATACGCCATAAAATACCCCCATAAAAATTTTGAAGTGCGCTATGACGTTAAGCCATCTGACAACGCATGGAAAGAATATGAATTGCATAAAAAGGAAATAAAAAAAGGGGATATCAACACCAATCCGGACAGCACGTGTCTCTCGGCTTTTCAAACCATTATTTTAAATGTATCGGGCACTTTGCCAAATGTTACTGAGTTTGATAAAACATCCGTTAAACAGGAATTTAACGCTGATTGGGGAGGAACCGTGGCCGTTGTTCCAAGAAAAGAATTTGCCCAGAATTATAAGTACTGCATGATAGTGGCTTTACACAAAAGCCACAAGGGCGATGCCTATATATTCTTCCTTTCCGATAGCCCTGACGGGTTTAATGAATCAGTGGCCACGGTATTTCATGCATTAAAGTTCAAAGCATATTAAGGATCTTCAACTCATTTAATAAACAGGATTAGTTTGAAAACAACAGGTATAGCATTATCAGGCGGCGGGGCACGCGGCGTTGCCCACTTAGGTGTATTAAAGGCTTTAAAAGAGTTTGGCGTTGTGCCCGACATGCTTTCGGGCAGTAGTGCAGGCGCCATGGTTGCTGCTTTTTATGCGGCGGGGCATTCCGATGAGAAGATTATAGAAATTACCACCCAAAGCCGTTTTTTCAGCATATTTCATTTACACATCGGCAAATCGGGCTTGTTTGATATGGGGGTATTCGAAAACATTTACTTAGAACATTTTCCACAGAACACTTTTGAATCCTTGTCTATACCGGTTCACATAGCAGCAACAGATATTATCAGGGGCGAAAGCCAATATTTTTCAACCGGTAACCTGGCTAAAGCCATCATGGCCTCCTCATGCGTACCCACAGTTTTTGAACCGGTTGAATACGATAGCAAAATGCTGCTTGACGGGGGCATTTTAAACAACCTGCCCATTGAGCCCCTGTTGGGTAAATGCGATAAACTGATTGCTGTGCATGTGAACCATTTTAGCAGCGAACCCGATAGCCTGTCCATAAAAAACCTGCCGGACAGGACTTTTCACACAGCCATTCGGGAGCGTGAACTAGCCAAGAAAGATAAATGCCAGTTATTTATTGAACCGGTAGACATGGGACGGTTTGGTATGTTTGATACCAGCCAGGCGCAGGAAATTTATAACTATGCCTACGAATATACGAAGGGTATGAAGGCGGAGATTGAGGCTTTTGTGCAGTTGTAGATAATTACAGCATTCAGGAATCGCGCTTCGCCATCCCAAAATAATTGCCCACCTTAGCAATACACCATTCTGTTTTACATGCAACATTACGATTATATAGTTATAGGCGCAGGTTACGCCGGTTTAACTGCTGCCAGAAAACTAATTCAGGCTAACAAAAATGTATTGTTGCTGGAAGCCCGCGACAGAGTAGGCGGCCGCGTTTACACTAAAACACTGGATGACGGGAGCTACGTTGATTTAGGTGGCGCATGGGTAGGACCCACCCAGGATAAAATTTACGAACTGGCCCGCGAGTTTGGTGTAGAAACCTTTAAAACTTACGACATTGGTAAAAGCACTATCAGCTATAAAGGCAAAGTAAAAAGATACAAAGGCATTATCCCTCCACTACCGGTGGGTGCATTATTGAGCCTCGACTTTGCCATGAAAAAAATGAACCGCTTATCAAAGAGCGTTAATCTTGAAAAGCCATGGCTAACACCCAATGCTGAATATTACGATTCGATGACGCTTGATACATGGATGCACAAGGAAACGAACTTCGCCACTGCGCGCGCCATGTTTAAAATAGCGGCAGAATCAATATGGGCCTGTCACCCCAACGAGATTTCTATGTTGCATGCATTGTTCTATACCAAATCGGGCAGGGACCTGGATACCCTGATAAATATTAAAGATGGCGCACAGGAGGAACGGTTAGTTGGCGGAGCGCAACAACCTGCCCTAAAACTTGCAGCTACGTTCAAAGAAAATATCCGGTTAAACAGCGTAGTAAAATCAATTACCCAGGATGCAGACAAAGTGATTGTTAAGGGTTTGGATTTTGAATTTTCGGCCAGTCGGATTATTGTGGCCTTGCCCCCTACCCTTGCGGGCCGCATAGATTATTATCCTTTAATGCCGGCCAATCGCGAGCAGCTTACGCAGCGGATACCCATGGGCACCGTTACCAAAACATTTGCCATTTATGATAAACCCTTTTGGCGCGAAGCCGGGCTTAACGGGCTTTCAGCCACACCTGATGGACATGCCACGGTTACGTTTGATAACTCGCCCAAAGATGGCAGTAAAGGAATTATGATGGGGTTTGTATTAGCTAACCAGGCGAGGGATTTTTCGCTCCTTTCACCAGAAGCCCGCAGAGAAAGCATACTTAAAACCTTTGCATCCTTCTATGGAGAAAAGGCCATGCACCCAATACAATATCTTGACCATAGCTGGGCGGAAGAAGAATTTACACGTGGCTGCTATGCAGGTGTTATGCCTACAGGTGCATGGACGTCGCTGGGCAAATCCCTTCGTGAACCTGTGGGCCGCATTCATTGGGCAGGAACAGAGACTTCCGACATCTGGAATGGTTATATTGATGGGGCGATACGTAGCGGAGAGAGGGCGGCGAAGGAAGTTTTGGAAGCTTGAAACGGGGTGTACGACAAATTTCCCTTNNGGGAAATTTGTCGTACACCCCATGAAATGTACCGATCAAATGACAGAAAAATATTCCGTATCTTTGAAAAAATATCGTTTATGAGTCGGCTGGAATTAATCGAAACTACGCTCCAAAGCATTCAAAAACTACCGGAAAATGAATTACTGGAGATTCATGATTTTGCTGAATTTCTTTTATCCAGAATTGAAAAAAAAAGGCTTTCAGATGACGTTTCCAAAATTAATGTTTCATCCGCCTCTTATAAATTCCTTGAAGACGATAGTGACATTTATACAGTAAGCGACCTGAAAGAAAAATACGGAAAATGAAAAAAGGAGACATTATCCTGATTCCGTTTCCATTTAGTGACATGTCCGGTATTAAAACTCTTCCTGCGTTGGTGTTGAATGATGACATTTACGATGTAACTGTTGCGTTTATAACTTCGAAAACTATAAAAAAGGAGACAAACGATATCGGGTTAAATCCTTCCAATTTAAATGGGCTTAAAGTTGAATCCATCATCAAGCTTAATAAACTGGCCACACTGGATAAGCAACTTATTTTAGGCAGGCTGGGAGAGCTTAGTAGCAAAGAAATAACAGTGGTTGATAAAGGTTTAGTTGCAGTTTTTGACATTCATGTGTAATTCCCCTATTCAGTTTTAGTCACCGCCTTTGGCTGCAAATTGCTCAACCCCTCAGGCAAGTTTCAAACCAAAAAACAAAAACTTCGTAGAAATGTTAGTGAATTGAAGCTTCGGCTATAAATTGAGCCGATTTTAACTTAGATTAGAAGCATGGAAGGAACCCAGGTTATTGATATTGATGTAGAAAAAAAACTGATCTTAAAGGAATACCGCGCGTTGCTGCGGTCGCTGAAAAAGAACGTTTCCCCCCAGGAAAAAAAGATGGTGCGCAAGGCTTTTGAGCTTGCAGTTGAAAGCCATAAAGATATGCGCCGCAAATCGGGTGAGCCTTATGTTTTGCACCCCTTGGCCGTAGCTAAAATTGTAAGCGAAGAAATTGGGTTAGATGCTACTTCTGTTGCCTGTGCTTTGCTGCATGATGTGGTTGAAGATACCGAAGTTACGCTGGAAGAAATTGAACGGACCTTCAATAAAGAAGTAGCCAAAATTGTTGATGGGCTTACCAAAATAGCAGGAATTTTCGACCTTAACTCTTCTATACAGGCCGAAAATTTCAGGAAGCTTCTTTTAACGCTGAATGATGATATCCGTGTAATCCTTATCAAGCTGGCCGACCGGTTACATAACATGCGTACGCTCGACTCGCTTAAACGCGAAAAACAGTTAAAAATAGCCAGCGAAACTTTATATCTGTATGCCCCTTTGGCGCATCGCATGGGCCTATACGCTATTAAGACTGAGATGGAGGATTTGTCTCTCAAATTTACCGAGCCGGACCTGTATAAAGACATTGCCCGCAAACTGAACGAAACCAAGCGCGAACGCACTAAATTTATTTATGATTTTATTAAGCCACTGAAAGAAGAGCTGGAAAAACGCGATTTTGCTTTTGACATTTATGGCCGGCCCAAGTCTATCTATTCCATCTATAACAAAGTAAAAAACAAGGGCGTTCCTTTTGAAGAAATATACGACCTGTTTGCCATCAGAATCATCCTTAAATCTCCACCCGATAAAGAGAAAAGTGATTGCTGGGGTGTTTATTCAGCCATTACAGATATTTATCATCCAAACCCCGACCGGTTGCGCGATTGGCTGAGTAACCCTAAAGCCAACGGGTACGAGGCCCTGCATACTACAGTGATGAGCAGCATGGGTAAGTGGGTTGAAGTGCAGATACGCACAGAGAGGATGCACGAAATAGCCGAAAAAGGATTTGCGGCCCACTGGAAATATAAAGAAGGCAGCGCCGATGGTGTTTTAGATGATTGGTTGAACAAAATACGTAACGTATTAAGCAATACTGATACAACTGCGCTGGAGGTTGTGAATGATTTTAAATACGAACTCTTCAGCGAAGAGATATTTGTTTTTACCCCCAAAGGCGACCTGAAACGTTTACGCAAAGGCGCTACAGCCCTCGATTTTGCGTTTGATATACATAGTGGCGTAGGTAAAAAATGCATTGGTGCCAAGGTGAACAATAAATTAGTGCCGTTGAGCCACGTGCTGCGTAACGGCGACCAGGTTGAAATCCTTACCTCAAACAAACAACAACCTAATGAAGACTGGCTTACTTACGTTGTAACCGCCAAGGCGCGCTCGGTAATTAAGCAATCGTTAAAAGAGGAAAAAAAGAGGCTGGCCGTAGAAGGCAAAGAATCGTTAGAGCGTAAAATGAAGGCGCTTAGAATTGATGACACAGAGGCTAACATGCTATTGCTGTGCAATTTTTTTAAATTGGATTCGCCGCTTGAGTTGTATTTCAGTATCATCAACAAAAAGACTGACCTCTCTGAACTGAATAAGTTTGATGTTGTCGCCGGAAAAATAAAGCTGCCAAAACCTGCCAACTTACAAACCGAAATAAGCAAAAACAGCATGGACGAAGCCGTTAAGCAAACGCTGCAAAAAAATGCAGAATTGCTTATTATGGGCGACGGCGCCGATAAGATTGATTATAAGTTTGCACCCTGCTGTAACCCTATACCCGGTGATGACGTGTTTGGTTTCCTCACTATCAACGATGGAATAAAAATTCATCGTACCAATTGCCCTAACGCAGTTCAGTTAATGAGCAAATATGCCTATCGCGTTATTAAAACCCGCTGGACCAAGCAGCATGAAATTGCTTTCCTTACCGGAATTAAGCTTACCGGTATTGACGATGTGGGCCTGGTAAACAAAATAACCAATATTATAACCGGCCAAATGAACCTGAACATGCGCTCCATCTCCTTCGATAGCTCAGATGGGGTATTTGAGGGTAAAATAATGGTGTATGTGCATGATACTGCCGAGTTGGAAGACCTTTCAGCCCGTTTAACTGCCCTGGATGGAATTTTGGAAGTGGGTAGGTTTGATTCGGAGGACCAGCAGTAAATAGAACAGATGTCATTGCGAGTAGGCGCCCTTGGGACAAGGGAAAAAATCAGAGTGACGTAGAAAGGACCTTCTCAGCCGAGTCTCCCTTCCGAAGGTTTGGGGACTCGGCGTGAGGATAGGCCGCACTAGCGCCGAGTCCCCCATTCCTCAGAGCAGGAAAGGGGAGACTCGGCTAGGAAGGATA
>PMXD01000214.1 GCA_003165895.1 Bacteroidota bacterium
GAGGCCGAAAATTTAAAGCCTGCCGTTGCGACTTCCTATTTAAACAGGGCACCCAAAACGGGTCCATTGTCCGGTGTAAAAATCATTGACTTTACACGCCTGTTACCCGGCCCTTTAGCCACGATGTTTCTGGCAGATTTGGGCGCCGATGTTATAAAAGTAGAAGACCCCGACCGGCCTGATTATATCCGCGATTTTGAACCGAAGATAGAAGGCATGAGCATGTTTTACCTGGCGCTCAACCGGTCTAAAAGAAGCCTGGCTGTCAATTACCTTTCACCTGAAGGGCGGGTGCTTATTCATGAATTGGTAAAAAGCTCGGATGTTTTAATTGAACAGTTCCGCCCGGGTATTATGAAGGAAATGGGACTGGGCTATGAGGAACTTTCAAAGCTAAACCCCAGGCTCATTTATGTTTCTATTACCGGTTATGGTCAGCACTCCACCATGTCCAATGCCGCAGGCCATGATTTGAATTATATTGCCATTGCAGGGGCTTTGGGTATTACCGGCCTGGCAGACGGCGCGCCCGTTATTCCCGGATTTCAGCTGGCAGATATTGCCGGTGGCTCTTACATGGCTATGAATGCCGTTATGGCGGCCTTGTATCAGCGCGAAAAAACCGGCAAAGGTGATTTTGTAGATGTATCTATGACTGATGCGGTTCTTCCTTTTGTATCCATGCAGTTTGCTTATCAGCAAGGCCTAAAAAAAGACCCCGGTAGAGGTAAATTTGAACTATCGGGCGCCTTGCCCAATTATAACGTATATGCCTGCAGCGATGGCAAATATGTTGCCCTCGGCAGCCTTGAACCCAAATTCTGGAATAAATTTTGTGAGAAGGTTGATAGGAAAGACTGGTCGGCAGGCTTCCTTAAAAAGGACGAAGAACTGGAGCTATTAAAAACTGAGGTGCAGCAATTATTTAAAACCAAAGCGCGTGAAGAATGGCTTAACTTCTTTAAAAATGAAGATATTTGCATTACACCCGTTAACGAATTATCCGAATTGGAACACGATGAATATTTGAACGGGAGAAATATGTTTGTCAATAACGAACATCCTGCCGTAGGTAAATATAAAACCATCAATCAACCCTTAAAATTCAGCAGCAGTAATTTTGATAACAACTGGAATGCCCCTGATTTAGGTGATGATACTGCTTCAATTTTAAAGGAGTTGAAGTATGATGAGAAAGGTATTTCTAAATTGAATGCGGAAGGAATTATTAAAACAAAAAGCGCTGATTCATAAATCAGTCTGGAAATTTAAAGCAATGAAGCATAGAAGTTTGATACGGGTTTGGTTTCTTCGTGGTTGGCGTCCCCGCCAACCACTGGCACTTGCAACTACCCCGGCAATAAAATACGGAATGCTTGCCACCTTCCTTTGCCTGCAGGTTGCAGCCTATTCAAGCGACCTTACCAAAGCATTTAAATACCTTAATACCGGCGATTATACCAATGCCCAAAAATACCTGCTGGAGGTAGTTGCAGAGGACCCTCAAAACCCTGCTGCCAACTTCGGCATGTCGAAATTTTACTTTTTGAAGGACAACAAGCTTTATAATCTTGATTCGGCCAATGCCTATATTAAAAAGGCGATCAGTAAAGTGCCATTAAATCCTGACGACAAACAAACCAAAAAATACTTAACGCTGGGCGTTCGCGATTATACCATCAAAGCGTTGCAGCAGGATATTAACCAGAGGGCGTATTCGGTGGCCGAAACCCAACATACGTTCGAGTCGTACCAGTTTTATATTGATAATTATACCGATTCCGGATTAATTGTTCGTTCAGTTAACATGCGTAATCAATTGGCTTATATCAGGGCCCGTGGCAAGAATGACCCTTGGGCCCTCGATACTTTTATCAAAACTTACCCCAAGGCCGACCAGGTACCCGAGGCCAAAGAGTTATTTCAGAAACTGCTTTATGAGCAAACTACCGCTGATAAAACTTATACCTCTTATAAGAAATACCTCGACCTCTACCCAACCGGTGCCTTTGTGAAAGAAGCGCAGAAACATTATGAAGAGCTCCTGCTTGAGTATTACAACAATCGCCGCGACCTGGAAGGGTACAAGGAATTCGAGAGCAAGTATAAAACCCACCCGGCTTTTAACGCAGTGCAGGACAGCATTTACGCTATTGTAACCAGGCCAAATACTATTGATGCATTCCGGACTTTTGTAATGAATTATATAAACAACCGTAATGTTCACCAAGCGTGGCTAAAATTATATGCCCTCTCTACAGCCGAAGCCACAGAACAAGCCTATCGAAAATTTTTAGATGACTACAATGATTTTCCCGATAAACCTAAAGTGTATCATGATATCGAGTTGTCCAAACTCAACCTGCAACCATTTAAACAGGATGAGAAATTTGGCTATGCTTTTGCAAAAGATACTTCGCCTGATTCCTTGACCCTCGTAATCCCGGTTCAATACGATGAGGCTACAGCATTTAAATGCGGTGTTGCCGCAGTCAGAAACCAACCCTGCACAGATGCCCGTTGCAGTTATTTTTACATTGACAAAGACAATAAGAAAGTTTTTGGCGATAAGCAATTCAACTATACCGGCGATTTCGACAACGGGTTTGCTATAGTAGGCATTGGCGATTGCGATGTTGACAGTTGCAAATACGGCATGATTGACAAATTAGGTAACTGGACCATCTTACCCATTTATGATGATTTTGAGGACCCCACCAGTGGCTTATACGAAGTAGCACGCGATAGCCTGCACGGATTTATTAACCAGCAGGGCAACGCAGTAATCAGCCTCAAATACAGCAACGCGGTTCCGTTCAGCGAAGGGGTGGCTGCTGTAGCACTTGATACAAGCTGGTTTTTTATTGATACGCAGGGTAAACAACTATTCTTCGATAATTTTCACGATGTATCTAACTTTAAAGATAGCCTTTGCGCAGTTAGCAGAGACGGTGAAAACTGGGGATATATCGACCGCAGCGGCAACTTCGTTATTGAGCCGCTTTATGAAGATGCCGGCGACTTTGAAAACGGAATTGCTATAGTTTCGAAGAAAGAAAAAGACCTGAAACATAAAGGCCTTTACATCAGCCAGCGGTACAAAATTGATAAAACGGGTAAGGTAATAGAAAAGCTGCTGGCCCCTAAAGAAGCTTCTAAAAAGGGAAAAAAGAAAAGGGGAAAAGGTTAAGATATTATCAATACTTTTTATTCCGGTTGAATAAAGAGGTCTGTTACCTTAACTTCAAAGGCATTACATATTTTAAGCAAAGTAAGTACGGTTGGATTAGTCATACCCGACTCAATTCTTGAAAGGTTTGCTTTTTCAATTTCACTTACCGTTGACAAGTACTGCTGGGTCATTCCTTTTTGTTTCCTGATTTTCCGGATGCGGGAACCAAGCTGAATAAGAAATATATTTCTTTCCATCGACAAAAAATTTATGGGTTTAGGGAATGGGTAGACTGAAAGTAATCATTTAAAACAATGAAACAAAAAAAACATACCATGTAACTTAGGTAGTGTTAAAACGAGATTAGCAGTTCAGCTTCTATCGGGGGTAGGCAACAAAATGCTTTAACCCATAGCAGAAACCAGGGTTACGATTATTTTTTCCTGGGCAGGTTTGCTTCTACAAATTTCTCTAACTGCCCTTTTTCATCAAGCGCAATAAGTTTTTCCAGGTTTTTGTCCTTAGCAAAACTACTCCCTTTTTTGTAGACTTTGATAGCGCCCCTTATCGCTTGCATAGCAGCTTGCGCAGGGTTTGATTTATCACCATTTTTCAGCTCATACAAAGACCACTCGCCCATGTATACCACCAGTAAAGGGAAATTCTTTTTTTGCTTAATGTTTAAAAAGGCAGGCTGAATATCAACGTGTACATTAGGCGCACCATTTACCCAATTAAAAAGAAAGCCGTAAGCGTCAGAGTGGCGGTCCTTATCCTGGTCGAGCGGAGTAGTTTCTATCCACTTAACACACTTGGCCACATAAGGCTCGTAAGTAGCATAGTCCACCGTGTATTTTAAAGTAATGTTTTTGGGTAGATCAAGGCCTTGTGCAACAAGTTGAGTTGATAAAACGGCCAAAACTCCGGCTAAAAACAGGCTATTTGCTTTAAACATATCTAAGTCAGATTGTTTTCAAATATACTAAAAAGGGCCGATTGCATGTGCCTTTTGACAGTCATATTCTTCCCTGGGCCATACTTGTGCCCTTTTTACCATGCAATGTAAAAGCTGTTTGACATTTATGGGTGCAAAACCCCTGTTTGGCATACCGCTTATTCAGTCGTTATTTGTGAAAACCGAAAGTGGAGGAATCAACATCCATATTATTATCTGATGCGAACGCTCAAAGCGAACTCCATATTCAACAGCCGTTGTATAGCAACAGCCATCTCTCTAAATTAGTTGAAACCGAAAATAAACTAAATCAGGTATTTGAGGAATATACCGGACGGATTGAGTCGTTTATGATGATGTTAGACTCGCTTAAAGAAGGCGTTTTTCTGATAAACAAAGCGGGCGAAGTTTGTTACGCCAATGAACCGGGCAACGTATTTATGAAGGATTTTGGGAGCACCTTGCCGGATTCCCTCTCCTATCGCTCACTGCCACAGGAAGAAATTATAACTGTAAACATCAGTAATCAACCCGACATCCAAGTTCGCGCCAGCAACTTTTTATGGAACGGCGAGCAGTGCAATCTGTTCATTTTGGAGAAGAAGGAGATGGTTAAGCCGGAGGTTATTCTCTCAGGCCCTGTAACCGATAACGGACCATTTGCATCGCTCATGAATTACCTGAACCAAATTGCCGAACACGAGGCTAACGGAAGGTCCGGTGAAGCTGCCGGATGTGCTGAACTGGCAGGCAAAACGCTGGTGCAAAGTGAAAAGGTGCTGGGTGATTTGAAAACGTATATCCGGCTGACAAACTACAAACCCCCGGTAACACAAATTTCAATGCAAATGATTGCAGGGGATGTTTTAAAGTGGAAGGGCCCCGAAATTGAAGACGCTGAAATTGAAATAAGCATCTCTGAATTACCCGAAGCAACGGGTGATAAAGACCTGATAACTAATTTATTAAAACATCTTATCAGCAATGCAGTTAAGTTCCGGAACAAGGGTAGAAAAGCTATTATAGATATAGGCCACAACAAAAGCGAAGGCCAGGTTATTTTCTGCGTTCGCGATAACGGCATTGGGATTTCAAAAAAACATCATGAGGAAGTTTTTAACCTGTTTTTCAGTTTAAACGACCGGGTAGAATACCCTGGCAATGGAATGGGGTTAGCCATTTGCAAAAAAATAGTTGAGATGCACGGAGGAAAAATATGGGTAGAAAGCCTGCCGGGACATGGCAGTAACTTTTACTTTAAGTTAAATGCTAAGTAATAAAGGCTGGATAAGCCAACCATAAATATCATGAAAAAGTTTTGCAGCAAATGCGGTAACCGGTTAGATTTAGGTAAAAGAACATGCACCATCTGCAGCGCATTTAACCCCTACTTTATTGCGGGGTTTGCGTCATCGGAAGACAATGAAACCGGCAGTAATATTTCCGAAAAACAGGCAAACGGCCAGGTTTTAGAACAGCCGCTTGTAAAAAACGATTATGCCGCCGACCTTGTACGCCTGCGCCGGGAACAACTCGAATATCAAAAAAACGAGTTTGAATTGAAAAACGAATTACTGAAGGTAAAAGAAGAAACCCAGCAGTATAAGAAAGAAACCTTCGAACTGGTAACTGAGGTAAAGAAAGAATTGCAGGATATTGAAAACGAAAACAGGCTTTTAAAAGAAAAAGTTGAATCGCTTAAAAGCAGTGCTACCACTCAGCAGGTTGAATTAACTCCCTCTGCTGTTACGCCGGCAGAACATAAAACTGAATCAAAAAAAGGAATGGTGATATTGGCAGTGTCTGTATTATTTATTGTGGTAGCGGCAGCATCATGGTTCTTTTTTAACCATACGACCAAAAATCCACAAGTAAATACTGCAGGTGTTATCCCAATTGGAAACAACCCCGATTTAAACAGCACAGAAAACAGAAATTTAAGTCCCCGGCCAGCAAAAACGGAGACTGCTCCGGCTAAAAAATTACTTGCCGTAGCCGGTGTTGCATCAGCAGCTAAGCCCGTTCCCTCAGTTCCTGCGCCAGTTGCTCAACCTGTTAAGAAATCTGCACCAGAAGCCTTTTCACTTACCGAGTCAAAACTGAAAGCTGACCTTATTGGAAAAAAACTTTCAGGCTGCGATATTACTATCAATAATGCCGGCGAAATTAACAGCATCAGCAACCTGGTTTTGGTTGACAGGCTCTCGGCCTCCTATTTAAAATATAAGTGTATCGTTAAAATAAAACAGGGCAATGAAGCTTACATTTCTTCACCTTATATCTATTATTCGGCTGAAGGGTCTTTTATAAAGGTTGACGGAACCAACTGCGAATAATCCATTAAACCAGGTTATGAAAAAAATATTAGCTATCCTCTGTCTTCTTGCAGTCAACAAATTATTTGCACAAGACTATTTAACCGGTAAGTTGACTGATGAGAAATCTGTCACGCATACCATTTATTACGACCGTACGCAATTGCTGGTTAGCAGTAATGTTCATCAAACTTTATATAAGGTGTTTGATGAAAACAAAAAGAGTCTCTATACTATTTTCATTACTCATGATAATGATAAAGCAACAGTAGCTATTTCAATCAGCACCGCAGGGTCTGATACCAAGGGAAAGTTTATTAGCTACGATGGGCATAAATCCGGCCTTATATTTAGCGATGCAGGTAATTTAGATACTGTATTCCCAGCAGCCAAGCAGTATGACTACCTTTTCTCTTTCACAGATATTTCGCGCGATTACCCCGTGTTACATAAAATAAAAACAACAGAGGGAAAGGAAATTGAGCTTGATCCCTTAACCAGGTTAAGAATAAAAAAGCAGGTCGAATTGGTTGAAAAAATGGAGCCGAAGATAGTACCGCCCGCAGTAACTATTGCCACTCAATCCAAAGCAATACCTGTTATACCGGTAAATACTCAGGCCAAAACAGAGGAGATTTCGAAAGACAATTCCCTGGTCTATTCGCTATTGAATGACACATTTAACAACCAGCTATTTGCCCTCAGAGATTCGCTTTATGCAAAGAATGCACAATATATAGACATCATCACCAAAATGAAGGCTTCCGTGGAAAGCGATTTTGCCATGTATATGAAAGAATCAAGGGTTTATAATGAAACTGACCGATACGGCGGGCAGGAAAGAAACGGCCACGCCGATGGAAAAGGGGTAATGGTAGTTGAAGGCAATATTTATGATGGCACGTTTGCCGCCGGTAAATTCATTTCAGGCGAATCGGTGCTAAAAACCAAAGGAAGCGTTTATTATGGAGAAAGCACCAATGACACCATGAACGGCATGGGATGGCTTAAAAATAGCAACGGAAGCTTTTTGCTGGGGCAATTTAAAGACGGCAAATTAGTTGAAGGTATTAGCCTTTCTAAAGATAACAACGAAGTGTTTTTCGGCAATTTTAAAAATAACCACCGCACCGGTTATGGCGAACTGCGGAATAGCAGGGGTGATAGCTTTTACGGCGAATTTTTAAACGGACGGCTGGTAAAAGGATATTCAAAGGAAGTAGACCAGTTTGGCTACTCAACATATTCCCGTATCCAGAAAGGAACCAAGGCAAGTGTACCGGCGCAGCTGGCCGAAATCTTCTTTGATAAAATCCACATCATAAAAGAAAAGGCCGAAATACAACCATAACAATGATTGCTGAATTGTGAATTATGATTTATGAATGAATACCGCATTCCGCATCCGCAAATTAAGATTCACAAATCAAAAATCATAATTCAGCAATCACCGTTTAGTTCTCAATTTTGTTTTTCAGTGCCTCAATAATTAAGGCCATACTTCCGGTTTCAAAAGAATTTATCATGTACCCTTCGCAAAATTTATCGCTACGCACTACCAGTGTAATAAGTTTGCAAAGTATTTCTACATCATAATCGTTATATTCTGTATACTTGTTATTTAAAATATCAATTCCATCCTGCCATACTGCCCAATCAAATACTTTTACTATCCCTAAAAAGTAAGCGGCATTAAAAAATCTCGACACAATCTCATCCTCCAGCCAAAAAGGCAACGATAAATTCCCATCCGGCATCTTTTTAGATCCCACCAGTTTCCCAAACTTTTTCTTCTCTTTTATTTCAGGTAGCAGGTTAAACAGCAGCGCCCAGTCTTTTTGCTGTTCAGTGTCAGTTGTAGCGGTAAGGGGTTCAGTTTTATTCATATGCCTGTTTTTAACTATCGCTTATGTTATTGTAACGCTAATAAATTGTATTAGTTACCAAATCCGGATTGTATCTCAACGCCCGTCTGCAATACATATCAAAGCACCGCTTGTAAAAGTAGCTAAAAGAGGATTAATTCTGTAATACAGGGGTATTTCGCGATAATTGGGAAACAGGGCCTAATCGGTAGTAATAAGCAGGCTATCGCTGGTAACTACGCCATTTTGATTAAAGAAGCTAAAAGTGTATTTATAGACAAGACCTGAACCGCCTAGTTGATACGAGTAAATTTCGGAGAATGTGCTTTCAACAAATTTCATAGTAGCCAGAGTTGTATCGGGGCCACCATTTATGCTTCTGGTTATTGTTCCGCCTGCCAGGTAATCGTTAACGCCAATTTTATTAGCGCCCACCCAAATAGATACATCGGAGTAACGTGGCACAATGCTGTCTTCATAAATATAGCCTGCCACCTGGTTAAAGAAAACGCCCGGGGGGTTGGTTATGTCTCTTTTAGAACAGGATGACAAATGGATGGTAACCGCAATCAACAAAACAGAACAACAAATAAAAAATACTGCTTTCTTCATAGGTTTTGGAAGTTCAATCAGGGCGCAAACATAGCTTTTCGTTCCGGTTTTAAAAATAATCAAATCGCTGATTGGCGCTGTTTATTGTAAAAAAAACGGTAATAATTCCTAAAAAGCCAGTGTAATACCAAAACTACACCGAATTGCTCTTCTTCAGTTTTACAAAAAAGGTGGATCCTTCGCTTTCAACCGATTCAAACCATATTGAGCCACCTGCGCCATCAATAATTTGCCTGGAAATAGCAAGCCCTAAACCGGTACCTGATGATTTAGTAGTAAAATTAGGGACAAATACTTTCTCGTATAGGCCTTTTGAAATGCCACTTCCATTATCTTTTACCGATACCACCACCCAGTCATTCTCTTCAGCTACTCTGATATCCACAAAACCGGTTCTGTTTTCAGGAATACTTTGAATCGCATTTTTTACCAGGTTATTAAACACACTTACTAATTGGTTCTTATCAGCAAATACAAATGGGCTTAATGACTCGCTGTCGAAAGCCACCTTAGCATTACCTTCCCGGTTAAACAACTCTGCAATTGATTTCAGCAGTTCGTTCAGGTTTATAATCTCATTATTGGCTTTAGGCATTTTAGCAAACGATGCAAACGCGGTAGCTATAGAAGATAAGTTTTCAATTTGTTCATCCAATGTGCGGGTAACTTTTTTGGCTAGCTCAGCAATATTAGGGTCCCCGGCATCAATAGCGCGTTGCAGATATTGAATGCTCAATTTCATAGGAGTAAGCGGGTTCTTTATCTCGTGGGCAATTTGCTTGGCCATTTCCCTCCAGGCGCTTTCGCGCTCACCCCGGGCCAGTTTCTGGGCGCTCTGTTCAAGCTCGGTAATCATTTTATTGTATTCCCCTATTAACACCCCTATTTCATCGCGGCTCTTCCATTCAATAGGTTCGTTCTTTTTGTTCAGGTTTAATATCCTCAGTTTCTCGCTTATAATTGTAAGAGGACGGGTAATAGAGTTGGAAATAAAATAAGCCAGTATAGCTGCACAAATCAGCAGAAAAACATAAACGTTCATAAGCGCCACTAAAAACGACGACACATCATCGCTAATGTTTTTAGACTGTTCAAAGTAAGGTATTCCTACGTATGCAATAGCCTCACCCTGTATATTGCGCACCGGGGCATAAATAGCCTGGTAACTAAGCCCACCAATAGCTTCGTGGGCAACAAGCTGGGCTACTTTGGTTTCGGCCAGTTCAAAAAAAGCATCCGGGTTCATTTTCTTCGATACCAGGCCTTTGTCGTAAACAGCCGGTTGCGATGCCACTACCAGATTCCCCTCTTTATCGTACAAATTAATATCAATCTCATTTAGCTCGGCCAGTCGGGCTACTTCAAAATTGAGTTCGTTATTCAAAGGGTCGGTGGCCAGGTTTTCGCGGGCAGTTTCGTTTTGTTGCACAAAATATTCAAGGCTGGCATGTATTACTTTTCCCTTGCGGGTAAGCCGGTCGTTATAGAAATTATTGTATTGCCGGCTAAAAAAGCTGATGGTTATAAAACCGATAATTACAAACGAAACAATAATCATTGAAAGCATGGAATAATTAATCCTGGTTCGGAATGATAGCGAAAACCCATCCAGCATATTTGCTTGTCGGCGCCCATTAGCTACAAAAATCCGCTCAATCAGTAAAGCAATCAGGGCAGCAAGAAAATAGAATGAGAATAAATACGAGAATGTTGCCACCGGTTCAAATAAACCTTCCTGCCTTTCCGTAACTATCACCTTCATATCATTAGGAAAGTGATAAATGATATGCTCCCAATCGTCCTCATCAATAAACTTGTAAGGGCCATCATCAAAGGCGTAATTCTTATTCCAGTCGTAGGTATAGGCAAAATCGCCATGTTGTATAATCAGTTTATCGTGCTTGTAAATTGCATAGTTATACCGGCTGTTTTCAGCCATAGTGGTAATATTCTCCCCTAACAGCAGTTCGGGATAAACATTCTGTCCATAGTATATTTTAGGTAGCAGGCGCAGAACCAGGGTTCCGTTAATAACTGAATCTTCATAAAAATTGAAAAAAGCCAGGTAAGAATAATTTTGAGCTGTATCGCTTACGTAGTGCAACGTTTGCGTTTTCAGCGAATCGGCGCTCAGAAAATGCTTAAAATAGTTCAGCGAAAGTGTATCGCGGTTTCTTAGCGAATTGCCATCCTGGTCGTAAGTATAAACCTTCAGGTCATATTTATTAAAATAGCCCGATAGATATAACGAACTTAACCGGGCTGTTAATTCCCGCTTTTTGGATATACCGGGATTGTTGAAAAAAGTTTTAACTACAACATCGCTGTCTATTCGTTGCGAAATATCGCCAAACATATATTCAGCCACAAAATCGCGGTCGGTTACCAGGCGCGATGCAAAAAACTTTCTTTGGTTTCGCTCCCGCCGCTCATATAAATTTTCTATCAGGTAGGCCGAAAGTATGCTGTACAGCGTTACATAAAGTATAAGGTTTCGGGTAGAAAAATTACCGTCAGTCTTTAAAATTGCACTCAGTGTAAATACAAAAAACACCGTCCATAAAGCCGAGAAAAACGTAACCTGGTAAAAGTTTGAATGGATTGCAAACAGGCAATAAATTGCTGCTGCAACAATGCAGAAAGCTAAAATTTGCCAGGTTTTAATATGCCCTGCCCTCAAAGCAAAAACAGTTTCACGGGCTATCAGGAAATGCAAAATCAGAATGGAGGAAAGGCATATAATGCCCAGTAAACTGTAAGCACTTAAATTCAGAATATTATAAACCTCGAACGAGATAACAGAGTCCATTACCAGCGTGCGGAATATCCAGGTAAACAATCCGCTCAATGCAAATACAACCGAAAGATAAAACCATGCAGTAATTTGTTTGTATTTATCCGATAATTCCACCTTTGGTTTATAACCCAACCAAAACAGGATAACCCATCCAAGCAGCAGGGTATCAATAATCAAGTCGCCCAACGAGCCGGTTAAAACGGACGATGCGTAATACTTGGGACTAAACAGGTCAAGCTGGTTAAACTCAGATGGCACGTTAAACCAAAGCATAATGCCCCTGCCCAAAAACACCGCCACCAGTAAAAAAGCAAAGGCCGCCGCAAAACCATTGCGCTTAACCAGTTTTGCAGCCAAAACCTGAACATAGTAGCAGATAATTAACAACAATATTATTTGCGATATCAGAAGTATCAGGTTCACTTCGTCGGCCTTCTCTTCACCGGCCGGGTAAAGACTAAAAATTACTTTACCGTTTAAATTTTTAACCGGGATAGAGCCTTGTATTTTCTGCTCAGTAATTTCAATATTATGAGGGATGCCCAGGCCAAGGGCAAATTCATTCTTCAAAAATTTATTTTCAAAGGGGTATTGGTATTTAATAGCTAATAAACCCACCAAATCCTCGTGGCTGGTTGTGTCCTGCCACCTCATTATCTGATACCAGCCATTGCGCAACTTAATGGCTGAGGTACCAACCGGAATAGTCAACAAATTTGCCGGAGGAAGCACGTTGTTACTGGTCCAATGCACCAGCGAATCGTTTTGGTAGTAATAAAGATTAATGCCCCTGGCCTCCGTTTCCTCAACCAAAGGTGAGTTTTCATGGCCGGTTGCCATGGCACTCCTTAATTCTTTGCTTTTTGAGGCTTCAGTAAAGGAAACTTCAACATCATTTAGCCTGTTCTTGATTTTCCCTGCAACCTGGGTTAAGCTATCGGTGGTGGGTTTAAGCAATAAAATGACCACAGCACCCAACAAAATAATGGGAAGTATGTATCGCTTTATGTTATCGCTGATTCCGGGCAATGAAAGGGCTTTGATGGCAAGATAATTTTTTTAACAACTGAAAGCAAGCAGCAGACCGAGAATGTTTAAACACTAAAGTCCTTTGGCCTTGGCTTCATTCCAGATATTATCCATCTCGCCAAGGGTCATTTCTTTTAAATTCCTGTTTTGCACCCCGGCCTGCTCTTCGATATATTTAAACCGGCGGATGAACTTAATATTGGTGCGCTCCAGAGCTGTTTCCGGGTCAATCTCTAAAAAGCGCGCGTAGTTTACCAATGCAAACATCAGGTCGCCGAATTCTTCTTCTTTTTTTGTCTTATCGCCTAAATCAATGGCCTCTTTCAATTCAGCAGTTTCTTCTTCCACTTTTCTCCATACATCCTCTATGTTATCCCATTCAAATTTTACCTGCGCAGCCTTATCCTGAATTCTGTATGCCTTTATCAAAGCCGGCAGCGAATTGGGCACCCCGGCCAGTACCGATTTCTTTCCCTCTTTCAGTTTAAGTTGTTCCCAGTTTCGTTTTACATCTTCCTCGTCATTTACTTTAACATCACCGTAAATATGCGGATGCCGGTGTATCAGCTTTTCGCATAGGCTGTTAATAACATCAGCTATATTAAATGCACCCTTCTCCTCCCCTATTTTCGCATAAAAAACTATGTGTAATAGCAGGTCGCCCAGCTCTTCTTTAATATCTTTCATCTCAGCCTGCAAAATGGCGTCACCCAGCTCATAAGTTTCCTCAATGGTAAGGGGGCGTAATGTTTCCATGGTTTGTTTTTTGTCCCAGGGGCATCGTTCCCTCAATTCATCCATAATTTTCAGTATCCGGGCAAAAGCCTGCAGTTTTTCTTCCATTTCGCGGTTTTAGGCCTGCAAATTAAGCGAAAGAAATTTACTACTAAGAAGCTGTTAAAAATTAAAGAAAAGAAATACCTGTTAACACAAAGCACACAAAGTTCAATACANNATTTTAAACAGCTTCTTAGTGCCTTAGTGGTAAACTATTCTGTATTGGCTGATTAAATACACCACACAGACTTTTCTATATTCGTCCGGTAAATTAAAAGGTATGAAGAAGATAATAGAATGCGTGCCCAATTTCAGCGAAGGGCGCGACATGAACGTAATTAAACAAATAACGGATGCTATTGAAAGCGTGGATGGTATAAAGCTTTTGAATGTTGACCCCGGTAAAGCAACTAACCGTACCGTAGTAACCTTTGTGGGTGATGAAAACGAAGTAGTAGAAGCTGCATACAGGGCTATTGCCAAAGCCGCCGAATTGATTGATATGCGCAAGCACAAAGGCGGGCACCCGCGGTTTGGGGCCACCGATGTATGCCCTTTTATTCCCATTGCAAATGCCAACATGGACGACTGCATTGACTGTGCAAAAAGACTTGGCGAAATGGTTGGCAATTCGCTGCATATACCCGTTTACTTGTACGAGTACGCCGCTAGCGCCGGCCATCGTAAAAATCTGGCCAGCGTTCGTGCAGGTGAATATGAAGGCATTGCACAAAAAATAAGTTTGCCAGAATGGAAACCCGATTACGGCCCGGCATTGTTTAATGAAAAAAACGGCAACATAGCCATAGGTGCCCGCGATTTTCTGGTTGCCTATAATGTAAACCTCAACACTACTTCGGTACGCAGGGCCAACTCTGTTGCCTATGATGTTCGCGAGGCGGGAAGAAAGGTAAAAAACGAAAAAGGCGAAGAGATGCATCAACCCGGTACCTGCAAATCGGTTAAAGGCATTGGTTGGTTTATAGATGAATATGGCATAGCCCAGGTTAGCATGAACCTGACCAACATTAATATCACCCCTGTTCATATTGCTTTTGATGAGTGCGTAAAAAGTGCCTATAACCGGGGCATGCGTGTTACAGGCAGCGAACTGATTGGCCTGATGCCATTGAAATCAATATTGGATGCCGGTAAGTATTTCCTCGAAAAGCAGCAACGCTCAACCGGTGTAAGCGAAAATGAGTTGATTAAAATAGCCGTAAAAAGCATGGGGCTTGATGAATTGGTTCCCTTCGATCCCGCAAAGCGTATTATTGAATACATGCTGCGCGATGCAAACGCTTCACCACTAATAAATATGAGCCTTACAAAATTTGCTGATGAAACAGCCAGCGAATCACCTGCTCCGGGTGGAGGTTCAATTGCTGCTTATCTGGGGGCGCTGGGTATATCGCTCGGTACTATGGTTGCCAACCTTTCATCGCACAAAAAGGGATGGGATGAGCGCTGGAAAGAGTTTTCTGATTGGGCAGAAAAAGGCCACGCTATAAAGGATAAACTGCTAAACCTGGTGGATGAAGACACCAGGGCATTTAATAAAATAATGGATGCGTTCAGCCTGCCCAAAACAACCGATGTTGAAAAAGCTGCGCGGAAACATGCTATACAACAGGCCACCCTTTATGCCATTGAAATTCCGTTGCAGGTAATGCAGCTGTCTCTTGCCTCGTTTGAAGTAATAAAGGCTATGGCCGAAACCGGTAACCCTAATTCAGTTTCGGATGCAGGGGTTGGCGCCCTTTGCGCCCGCTCAGCAGTATATGGCGCCTACCTGAATGTTAAGATTAATGCAGCAGGTTACGATGACAAATCTTATGTAGAGCAAACACTGAAAGCCTGTAACGAAATTTTGACCAAAGCGCTTGAACTTGAAAAACAGGTATTAGAAATTGTAAACAGCAAAATCGGATAGACATACTCCCCAACGTATTCCGGGCAATTATATAATTAGTATAACGAATAAACCATGGGCATACCTTTCTACCATTTGAAAAATTACCTTTGCGCAAAAAGCAATTTGAAATACCTGATACCCGTATTGGCTGTTTTTATATTTACTTCATGTTCAAAGCAGGCTGGCAGTCAGTCGTATGATTTGCCACCAACTGCCCCTATTCCGCCGGAAAAGTATTGCTTTGAACAAAAAGCAGCCGGAAGTTCAGATTTCAACAGGTTGGAGTTAAATGTTGAAGGAGATAGTGCTTATGGCAAAGTTGATTACGCCAAAAGTATGAAGGCGCCAAGTGGCAATTTTAAAGGGGTGTTGTATGGTACAACGCTTATTATTAAATATAAATTTAAGAGCGATACCGGTTTGGTAACCCAGGAACAAGAATGGAATTTTGTCAACGATACCCTTTTCAGAACAACGGTAAACCGGGTACGAGACACCCTGGCTGAAAATAAAGTTGACTCGGCACATGTTCATGTTTTATACGCTCTTCATAAAGTTCCCTGCAGGTAATTGGGGCAGGCAAGCTGTTGTTAAAAAGGCACCGGATAAATTTCCTATATTAGTTCAACTATTTAAGAGTTATGAACGGACGACAATACAATCCACAAGACTATCCTTTACCATATATCATTGAAGATATTTACCAGTGGCCAATTTACAAACTGAGTGAGCATAAGGAAGATTTTGCAGATGAAGTAAAAAAGCGAACGCATTACCGGTTAAAGCATAAATTTAAAACTGACCTGGTTTTGCGCGAAGAATTGGCCAAAGTACTTTACCTGGAAAGAATAAGACTTACTGAGAAGCCCTGGAAAGCCGACCCGCCCGATGAAAAGCAATTTTGGAATAGCATTAAGAGCAAATTAATAAAGCTCGAGCAACAGAATATAGAACGGACTGTGACTGAAGATGAATTGCTGGATGAAATACTTGACCGCTATACCAACGAAATTGTAGGTAATTTTGATGTAAACACGTTTAAGTTTGCCCGTGCTATTTTGCCCCAGTTTTTTGGCAGGGTATTAGCTGCTGCCCCCGGAAAATGGTTTAAAACCATTGCGGGCAACGTAAGAACGATACATGAAAAAATCCCTATTACCGGTGACGTAGAAAAAATACGCCACCTGGCAACTAAAGGAACTATAGTTGTGGTGCCCACCCACTTCAGCAACATGGATTCTATTATGGTGGGCTGGATACTAAACGAACTCGGGCTACCCGCATTTACTTATGGTGCAGGCCTAAATCTGTTCAATATTGGTATGCTTTCGTATTTTATGAGCAGGTTGGGCGCTTACAAGCTGGATAGAAGAAAGAAGAATTCGCTTTATCTCGAAACGCTTAAAAACTATTCGTGTGTTGCCCTGCAGCGTGGTGCACACAGTATCTTTTTCCCCGGCGGTACACGTTCACGCTCCGGAACTTTAGAAAAGAAATTGAAGCTTGGATTATTGGGCACAGCCATTGAAGCGCAAAAATTGCATTACCGGAATTTCCCCGAGGAAACCGCTCCCAAAATATACGTGGTGCCGTGCGTAATTAATTATCATTTTGTGCTTGAAGCACAGGGCCTTATTAACGACTACTTAAAGGAAATAGGTAAAGAGCGTTTTTTCAGGGAGAACGACCAATACTCCAGTTCGTTTAAGCTTATCAGGTTTANNGCTTAAATTCCTTTCAGCCTCTTCTTCCCTGTCGGTGTCTTTTGGAGAAGTAATGGATGTGGTGGGTAACAAAGTGGATGAAGAGGGTGAAAGCCACAACCACCTGGGGCAGAAGATTAACGTAAAAAACTACTTTCTTACCAATGGCGAACTGAAAGACGACAACCAGCGCGATGAAGAATATACCAAAATATTAGGCGAAAGAATAGTTGATAATTACCACCGGTACAACGTTGTTTTAACCAGCCACCTGGTTTGTTTTACGGTGTTTGAACTGATTAGAAAAAAGCTGAATTATGTTGAGCTGTTTACTATGCTAAGAACGCCGGTTGAGGATATTTCAATTCCGCATGATGAAGTAGTAGTGAGTATCAATAGCCTGAAGGAAAGATTAAAGGTTTTGTACGATAAAGGAGAAGTTTTAATGTCGCCGGAGTTAAGATGGAATGCCGATAAGATAATTGAACACGGCATGAAAAACATCAACCTGTATCATACTGCTTCTACGCTCACCATTCAAAGCAACGGAAACATGGGGTCGGAAGATTTGAAATTGCTGTACTATTATCATAACCGCCTGGATGGGTATGAACTGGAGAGGTATATTTAGGGGTGTTCAGATGCGCAAGTGTTCAGGTGTTCATGTTGATTTATTTGTAGGTGGGGAATTGAAAGTTATAGGATTAACCGTTACGAGCAATATATCAGCAATGCTACTTGAACACTTGAACACATAAACACTTGAACACAAAATGAAAAAACAATGAGCTTTAAAAGGCCGGTAGGTGTTATTGGGGCAGGAAGTTTCGGTTCGGCAATTGCTAACCTGCTTGCTGAAAATCAAAAGGTGTTGCTTTACGAACGTAACCCAGAAAGCGCTGCCTTAATCAGAAGCCAGCGTAAGATTCGGAATTTTGAGTTGCATGATAATATTGAAGTAGCCGACTCGCTTGAACATATTGCAACCGCCTGCTATTTGCTTTTTCCGGTGGTGCCGTCGGCATACTTTAAAAGTATGGTTATTGACTTTGCCCCTTATCTCCGTCCCGACCACATCATGATACATGCCACAAAAGGCCTTCACTGCGAATTTGATATAGATACCGCAGATGCAAAAAGTATCAGCCTGAAAGAGATAAAAACCATGAGCGAGCTCATCCTGCAGGAAACAGGTATTGTTCGCGTTGGATGCCTGGCCGGCCCTAACCTTGCTTTGGAAATTATGGAGCGCCAACCAGCAGCAACCGTTATAGCCAGCAGGTTTGATGAGGTGATAAGTGAAGGACAAGCTGCGCTAAAAAGTGAGCGTTTCCAGGTATACGGCAACAGAGATATCTTAGGAATAGAGCTATCAGGTGTATTGAAAAATTACGTAGCTATAGCTTCCGGTGCGTTAAATGGCCTGGGTTATGGCGAAAACGCACGCGCCTTACTTATTACCCGCGGCATGGCAGAAATGATTTACATAGGAAAGGCATTAGGTGCCGATAAAAGAGCGTTTTTGGGTATTGCAGGTATAGGCGACCTTATAGCCACCTGTACTTCCCCAAAATCACGTAATTACACCGTAGGCTACCGCATTGCCAAAGGAGAAAAACTTGAAGATATTCTGCGCGATATTGGCGAAGTAGCAGAAGGCGTTCGTACGCTAAAAATAGGTAAGCTGATTGTTGACCACCTCGGCGCTTCCGCCCCATTGCTTCAAACCATCTCAAAAGTGCTTTTTGAAGACCTGCCAATGGACCGGGCTATTAAATTACTAATGCGCTATCCGGTAAATGAGGATGCTGAGTATTTGAATATATAATAATAATTAGCCAATGTGATAATTCGGCAAATACCATCCTGAACGAATTCCGGCCTGGATTTAATTATCAAATTATCACATTGGCTAATTATCACATTAATACACAATCACCTTCGGCTTATTCTGCAAAATCTCTTCAATCTTATTCATCACCTCAATGGTTAGCTTAGGCATGGCATCCCAGCATTTCAGGTTTTCTTCTAGCTGGGCAACTTTTGAAGCTCCAAGAATAACCGTAGATACGTTTTCGTTCTTCAAACACCAGCACAAAGCCAGGTGCGTTAACGAAACGCCAATTTCTTTAGCCAGGGCATGTAGTTTCTTTACCTTTTCAATTTTATCAGTATCGCCCATAATACGGTCTTTTAACCATTGCATCTGCTCCAGGCGGTTATTGTCACCAGCGGTCCCATCAAAGTACTTGCCGGTTAATATACCCGAGGCTAAAGGGCTCCAGATAGTTGTCCCCAAACCAAAGGTTTTGTAAAGCGGCAGGTAATCGCCTTCCACCGAGTCGCGTTTAAGCATGTTATATTGGGGCTGCTCCATTACCGGGGCAATCAGGTTATTTTTGGCGGCCCAATAATGGGCTTCCGTAATTTGTTGCGCAGTCCACTCGCTGGTACCCCAGTAAAATATTTTTCCTTGCTCAATCAGGTTGTGCATAGTCCAAACTACTTCCTCAATGGGCGTATTTGGGTCAGGCCGGTGGCAAAGATACAGGTCAAGATATTCTACCTGCAAACGCTTTAAAGCGGCATGGCAGCCCTCCACTATATGTTTGCGCATTAATCCTTTTTGATTAGGCCCGGGATTAGCTACCCTTCCCCAAAAAACTTTCGATGAAACTACATAAGTATCGCGGTCCCAACCCAGCTTCTTTAAAATGTTACCCATCACAATTTCGCTCTTGCCATGAGTATATACCTCTGCATTGTCAAAAAAATTGACACCGGCTTCGTAGGCTTTTATCATTAACTGTTCGGCAACGCCGTCAGTTATTTGCCCGCCAAAAGTTAACCAGCTTCCCAATGAAAGAGCGCTTACCTGTAAACCTGATTTTCCGAGTCTTCTGTATTCCATATTTTGGGAGTTTATGTTACGAATTTACAATTGCAACAAACACTAACAACATTTTTAACTGATAGTTTCAAACTTAGTTGAAATGTGCCATCCGGCCATCCTGAAATTCACCTATATTTGCAACTTCAAATGGCACAAGTAATAACACAGGCAGTAATAGATAAGGGAATAACCTTTGCGCAATACCTGGACCTGACCAAATCAATAATCGAAAGCTCTTTTCCTAAGGGTTTATACGCTAAGGAGTCTACCTTCCGCTATACCCATTCCAATTGGGAACGCATACATAAGGTTCTCCAAAACACGGTTATCAGCCAACGGCTCTATAACCAATTAAGCGAGCTAAAAGAAGAATGGGTATGGATGGTGCTCAGCGAACCTTGGTGTGGTGATGCTTCCTGGGGAGTTCCAGCGCTTTATCTGATAGCCAACTGTTCAGATAAAATTGATTTCAGGATACTGCTGCGCGATGCCCATATGGATATTATGGAGGCCTACCAAACCAATGGAGGGAACTCAATCCCTAAAATGATATGCCTGCGCAAATCTGACCTGAAGGAGTTAGGCACCTGGGGGCCCCGGCCTGCCGTTTTGCAGGAATTGGTTATGAAATGGAAAAGCGAACCCAATGCTGATTTTAAAGAAAATGTGCGCCTGTTACATGCCTGGTACGAGGCTGATATGAGCAGGGCTATAGATGAAGAGTTAACGGTGTTGGTGAAGCAGTGGAAAGAAAAGAGTAGTATTTAGTATTAAGTATAAAGTATTAAGACTGAGAAGGACAGTCCTGAACTTATATTTGCGGTCTTGATTTGAGGGCTGCAAAAGTCTAAATACTATATACTATATA